>NZ_JBPGXO010000028.1:0-56380 GCF_056755555.1 Luteibacter sp. SVR4-7G
GGTAACCGGTGAAGGTGCCGCCGGTGGGGAACCGGCGGGCGAGCGAGTGATTTACCATGGCTGCAGCCTCATCAACTGTTATGTAGTTGGTCAGGTCAGCGGCCCCTGGGTGTTTGCTGCACCCTTGGGCCGCGCTCTCACCGCTTCGATGCGATGGTTGCCTGCGACGCCCTTTGATCAGAAGTGCAGGCAACGGGCCGAACATAGCAAGTGAGTTGGGGCTTGTCTGTACGACGTAACTCAAACGACGCGCGCGTGTGCGCACGCGCTGCGGGAATCGCCCGCGACGCGCGACCTACACGATGTCGCCTCCCTTCCTACCCGTCGCTCCCGCGAAGGCGGGAGCCTAGTGACTCTTGCTGCAGGGTTGCGAAAACGCTCAGTGCGTACGTGTAGGTGGTCGCGAAAAGATGTCGCGCGCAAGGCGCGCTCCTACAGGACGGCGTGCGGTGTGGTCGCCAAAGCGGGCGCGCCGTTGCTTTGGCTTTTGCCGCATGCGTCCGCTGTGTTGGGAGGAGCCGGTGGCTGCCGTTTTTGGAGCGATTCCGCAGGGAGGCGTAGGCCGGACGAGGACTTAGCGAGAAAAACGGCAGCCACCGGCGACCCGCCGCCACGCTCAAGCAAAATGCGATGGCGAACAGCCGAGCCGGGGGTCAACGCTCCCTGCGGCGAAGCCGCTTAAGACATGGGCACGCGCAAGCGGGTCAACCGATGCGAAAGGCGGTCGCGCGCAAGGCGCGCTCCTACAGGGCGGTTCTTGGTGTGTTACATGCGGTTGGGGACGCGGATGCCGAGCAGGTCCAGGGCAACGGTGAGGACGCCCAACGTCAGTTCGGCAAGTGCCAACCGCGATTCGCGTGCCTTCGTGTCCGAAGCGCCGAGCACGGGGCACTCGGCGTAGAAGCGACTGAATGCCTGTGCGAGGTCATAGGCGAAGTCGGCTATGTCGTTCGGGGCGTAACGCGAGGCCGACGATTCGACCACCTCCGGGAACCTCGCACACAGCAGCACCAGCTGACGCTCGCTTTGTTCGCGCACGTCGATGGCCCCGGACACGGCGCCTTCGCGGGCAGCCTTCTCCAGGATCGAGGAGATGCGGACACAGGCGTACTGCACATAGGGACCGGTGCGGCCTTCGAAGGAAACCATCCGTTCCGCGTCGAACACATACCCCGACGTGCGATAAGTCGAAAGGTCGGCGAATTTCACCGCGGCGATACCGATAGCCGCCGCGAGTGCGGGGTCGCTTTGTTCCTGCCGCGCCCGCGCCTTGTCCAGCGCATCGGCGAGCAGGTCGCGCAATTGCGCCACGCCGCCGTCGCGCGTCTTGTACGGCTTGCCGTCGGCGCCGTTCACGGTACCGAAGCCGACGTGGATCAGTTCGGTTTCGCCGGCGAATCCGGCCGCCCTGGCGGCGCGGAAGACCTGGGCGAAATGCAATGACTGGCGCTGATCGACGACGTAGACGATGCGGGCCGGATGGTGCCGGCGCTGGCGGTCGACGATGGTTGCGAGATCGGTGGTTGCATAGAGGGATGCTCCGTCGGATTTTTCGAGGAGCAGCGGCGGCATCGGCGATTCGTCATCGTCCCGGGCCACCTCGATCACCAGCGCGCCGTCGCTGCGAACCGCCACGCCACGGGCGACGAGATCGGCGACCATGTCCGGAATCAACGGCTGCACGTGGCTTTCGCCCAGCAGTTCGTCGAAATGCGCATCGAGCGTGGCGAAGTCGCGCGCCTGCGCTTCCAGCGACACACGGCGGATCACTTCCCAGATCCGCATGTGCCGTTCGCTTCCCATCTGCAGCTCGGCCGTGGCGGCGCGCGCCCCGGCCATGCGCGCGGGATCGGCCTTACACGCGGCTGCCACGCGCGGATAGAGCTCCTGCAAGGTCTGCATGTCGAACGGTGGCGCCTCTCGCCAGGGGCCGTCTTCGCCGAGTTCGGGCCAGAGCACGAGCGCCTCGGAGATCAGCATGCCCATCTGCAGGCCCCAGTCGCCGAGATGCACGTCGCCGATGACCCGATGTCCCTGCGCCTGGAGGATGCGCCGCAGGCTCTCGCCCAGCACGAGGGAACGGAGGTGACCGACGTGCAGCGGCTTGGCGACGTTCGGGCCGCCGAAGTCGATGACGATCGTCTCCGGCGTCTGGGCCACGATGCCGCCGCGCGGCGCGGCAGCCTGCACGCTCGCGAAATGCGAGAGCAGGCGGTTGGAGAGCTTGATATTGATGAAACCGGGCCCCGCGGCGCTGACGTCCGCGAAGTCGTCCAGCGGTTGAAGCTTCGCGACCACGGCTTCCGCCAATTCACGAGGCGGGCGCTTCAGTCGGCCGGCGAGCGCCATGATGGCGTTGCATTGAAGGTCGCCAAGCTCGGGCCGCTGCGCCGGCACGGCTCGAACGCCTTCGGTTTCCAGGCCACATGCGGCGAACGCATCGGCTAGAAGGCGATCAACGTGTGCGAACAGGGTCGCACCGGCGGGCGATGGCATATCAGTAGTTCCACGTGGATGAATCGCGAGACGATTGGCGAGCAGCCGTTGCACACTCGATGTTGCGGGCATTATGCCAAGGAACAGGCCCTAGCCTTCTTCCGCCGCCTCGCGGCCCTGTTGGCGTATGAGCGCTTCTTCGCGGGCATCGTCAATGGACTGCCGGATGCTGTCGACATCCACCTCGGACTCATCCGGCTCGAAATGACCTGTCAACTCTGTATCGGTGCGAAGCTCGCCGGCCTGTAACAAGGCCCACATTTCCTCGCCATACCAGGTGTCCAGCAGCTCGGGCGCCGAGCGTCCAAGGTAAGCGGTAAGATTGTTGACGTCGCGCAGCAGCATCGTGCGGGCCGCATTGTTTCCCGCAGCACTGACGACCTGCGGAAAATCGATCACTACGGGGCCATCCGGGCCGATAAGGACGTTGTACGCGGAAAGATCGCCGTGGATCAATCCCGCACACAGCATCAGCACGACCTGCTGCATAAGTATGCGGTGGCATTCACGCGCATCGTCGGCGCTGAGATCGACATCATCCAGGCGGGGCGCGGAAAGGCCATCGGCGTCCGTGACCAGTTCCATCACCAGCACGCCGTGGAAATAGCCGAACGGCTCGGGCACGCGAACGCCAGCCTCGCGCAGCTGGTAAAGCGCATCGACCTCAGCGTTCTTCCAGGCGACTTCCTGTTGCTTGCACCCGTACTTGCTGCCCTTGCCGATGGCACGTGCCTCGCGACTGCTGCTTACCTTGCGGCCTTCCTGATACTGCACGCGTTGCTGAAAGCTACGGTGGGCCATGTCTTTGTAGACCTTGGCGCAGCGTATGTCGTGGCCGCTACGGACAACGTACACCGCCGCCTCCTTGCCGCTCTTGAGTGGCCGGAGCACGTCATCAATGATGCCGTCGTCGATCAACGGCTGCAGGCCTTGCGGGGTTTTCAAGGTATTTTGCGGGTCAGTGGCATGGCGAGGACTGCCATTGACCGTCAATCTTCACATTTTCCCGGGCAACGCGCCAACTCCGCCCCGAGTCTCGCGCCAGAGACATCATTCGATGTTCTGAACCTGCTCGCGCATCTGCTCGATCAGGACCTTCAGTTCCACCGCGGCATTGGTGGTGCGCGAATCGACCGACTTCGAGCCCAGCGTGTTCGCCTCGCGGTTGAATTCCTGCATGAGGAAGTCGAGGCGCCGGCCGACCGGTTCCTTCAGGGCCAGCACGCGGCGCGCTTCGGAGATATGGGTGGCGAGGCGGTCGAGCTCCTCGTCCACGTCCATGCGGGTGATCTGCAGGACCAGTTCCTGCTCGAGGCGGCCGGGATCGGCCGGCTGGCGGATATCGGCAAGGCGGGCCTCGAGGCGGGCGCGCAGCGCCGTGCGGATCTCCGGGAGCCAGCCGCGGACGTCGGTCACGATCTTCTCGACGCCGTCGAGGCGCTCGCGCAGCATCTCGCCGAGCTTGCTGCCCTCGCGGCCACGCGTGTCGCCGAGCGCCGCGAGCGCCCTGTCGAGCACGTCCAGCAGGGCGGCCTGCAGCGCATCGGCGTCCGCTTCGGGCTGCTGGAGCACGCCAGGGAAGCGGAGCAGCTCGGTGAATTGCACCTGCATGCGCGGGAAGCGCTGTTCGAGGTCCAACGCCAGTTCGGACAGGCGCGAGAGCATGGAGCCGTTGATGCGCAGGCCCTCGCCGGAGCCCGCGTCGGCCCGCAGGCGCACGGTGACGTCGACCTTGCCGCGCGACAGGCGGGCGGCGATGCGCTCGCGCAGGGCGCTCTCGAAGCTGCGCATCTCGTCGGGCAGGCGCGGGCTGATCTCGAGGTAGCGATGATTGACCGTGCGCAGCTCGCAGGTGAGCGTGCCGGAGGGGCCGGCGTGTTCGGCGGAGGCATAGGCGGTCATGCTGCGGATCATCGATGGCCTCGCGGCATGCGCGTCGGGAAAGGAGGGCAATGGTAAACTGACCCACCGCCCGTGCCCAAATCAGGCCCCCCATGACCTCAACCCGCCCTAGCGGACGCGCCGCCGACCAGTTGCGCGCCGTCAGCATCGAACGTCATTACACCCGCCACGCGGAGGGCTCCGTGCTGGTGTCCTTCGGCGACACCAAGGTCCTGTGCACCGCGTCGGTGGAAGAGCGCGTGCCGCCCTGGCTGCGCGGGAAGGGCGAAGGCTGGGTCACCGCCGAATACGGCATGCTGCCCCGCGCCACCACCGAGCGCACCCAGCGCGAGGCAGCGCGCGGCGGCCAGGGCGGCCGCACCATGGAAATCCAGCGCCTGATCGGCCGCTCCCTGCGCGCCTGCGTGGACCGCGCCGCGCTTGGCGAGCGCGTGATCACCCTCGACTGCGACGTCATCCAGGCCGACGGCGGCACGCGCACGGCCGCCATCACCGGCGCGTACGTGGCGCTGGTCGATGCCGTGGCGACGCTCACGAAGCGCAACGCGATCAAGCGCAACCCGATCCTCGGCGCCATCGCCGCCGTGTCGGTAGGCGTCTACAAGGGCCTGCCCGTGCTCGACCTCGACTACGCCGAGGACTCGAACTGCGACACCGACATGAACGTGGTGATGAACGACGGCGGCGGGTTCATCGAGGTCCAGGGCACGGCCGAGGGCCATGCCTTCCGGCGCGACGAGATGGACGCGCTGCTCGACCTCGCCAGCAAGGGCATCACGGAACTGGTCGCCGCGCAGCGCGCCGCGATCGAGGCGGCGCCGTGAGCGACGTCCGCGCCGCGACCGCCGCCGACCTGGATGCCATCGTGGCCGTACACCGCGCGGCGTTCCGCCGCGACGCGGAAGCCAACCTGGTGAAGCGCCTGGTCGAGGCCGGTCGCGACACGATCTCGCTGGTTGCGGTGGACGATGACGATGCGGTGCTCGGTCACGTGATGTTCTCGCCGGTGACGGTGGAGGAAGGCGACGACGGCAAGGCACTGGGGCTGGCGCCCATCGCGGTGCTGCCGGAGCGGCAGCGCCAGGGCATCGGGCGCGCGCTCATCGAGGAAGGCATCGGCGCCTGCTTCGTGCGCGACGCGCGCGCCATCTTCGTGCTCGGCTCGCCCGCGTATTACGCGAGCTTCGGTTTCGCCAAGGCCTCCGCGTACGGCCTGCACGACGCCTTCCAGGGCGGCAACGCGTTCCAGGTGCTGGCGCTCACGGTGGACGGCCTGGGCGACTACCGCGGGCGCGTGAGCTACGCGCCCGAATTCTCCGAGGGACTCTGAACGATGCGCATCGTCCTCGCCTCCGGCAACGCGGGCAAACGGGTCGAACTGGAACAGCTGCTGGCCGGCAGCGCCCTGGAACTCGTCGCGCAGAGCTCGCTCGGTGTGGACGACGCCGACGAGACCGGCCTCACCTTCATCGAAAACGCGCTCATCAAGGCGCGGCATGCCGCACGCGCCACCGGGCTGCCGTCGCTCGCCGACGACTCCGGCATCTGCGTTGACGCGCTTGACGGAGCGCCCGGCCTTTACGCCGCGCGTTATGCCGGCAAGCACGGCGACAACGCCGCCAACCGAGCGAAGCTGCTGCACGAACTCGACGGCGTCCCCGCGGAACGGCGCAAAGCGCACTTCATCGCCGTCCTCGTGCTGCTGCGCCGTGCGGACGATCCGGCGCCGATTATCGCGGAAGCACGCTGGCACGGCCGTATCCTGGAGGCGGAGCGTGGTACCGGCGGTTTCGGGTACGACCCGCTGTTCCTGCCCGACGGCTACGAGCTGTCCGCCGCGGAGCTCAACCCCGAGCTCAAGAACCGCCTGAGCCATCGCGGCCAGGCCCTGGCGCTGCTCAAGGCCCGTCTCGTCGAATTCGCATGATGCTGTTGCCGCCGCCGCTGTCGCTGTACGTCCACATGCCGTGGTGCGTGCGCAAATGCCCGTACTGCGATTTCAACTCGCATGGGGTGCGCGGCACGCCCGAATACGCGGCGTACGTCGATGCATTGCTCGCCGATCTCGACGCGGACTTGCGCGACTTCGGCGAGGCGGTGCACGGCCGCACGGTGGAAACCGTCTTCTTCGGTGGCGGCACGCCAAGCCTGTTCTCGCCCGAACTGGTCGGCCGCTTCCTCGATGGCGCGCGCGAGCGCCTGCGCTTCGCCGACGCTGCCGAGGTCACGCTGGAAACCAACCCCGGCACCGTCGAGCACGGACGTTTCGATGGTTACCTCGCCGCGGGAGTGAACCGTATTTCGTTCGGCGTGCAGAGCTTCGACGACGACAAGCTGCGCCGCCTCGGGCGCATCCACTCTTCCAACGACGCCGCGAACGCCGTGCGCGAGGCGCAGGACGCCGGTATCGACAACATCAACATCGACCTGATGTATGCCCTGCCGGAGCAGACCCTGTCCGGCGCGCTCGATGACGTGGCGCGCGCGGTCGCGCTGGCACCGGCGCATGTCTCGCACTACCAGCTCACCCTGGAGCCGAATACCGCCTTTGCCGCGAACCCGCCACCGCTGCCTGACGACGATGAAGCGTGGGCGATCCAGGAAGCCTGCGAGGCGCGGCTGGCCGAAGCGGGCTACGGGCAGTACGAGGTGTCCGCCTATGCCCGGCCTGGACGGCGTTGCGCGCACAATCTCAATTACTGGCGCTTCGGGGATTACCTTGGCATCGGTGCGGGCGCGCACGGCAAGATCAGCGGCGCCGCCGGCGTGCGCCGGCGTTGGAAGACCCGGCTCCCGGCTGCCTTCCTGGCCAGCGCGGGCCAGCCATCCCGGATCGGCGGCGACGGCCCGGTGGCCACGGCCGACCTTCCGTTCGAATACATGCTCAACGCCTTGCGCCTGATCCACGGCGTCCCGGTGACCGATTTCGCCGAGCGCACTGGGCTGCCGCTGGACACGATCGCCTCCGGCCTGGCCACGTGCAAGGCACGCGGCTGGCTGGTGGACGACCCGGCCCTGCTGAAAACCACGGCGCTGGGGCAGCGTTTCCTGAACGACGTCATCGAAGCGTTCATGGCCTGACTGTCTTTCCACAGCCTGTCTTCCCGCGACACCTATTCCAATCGCCCTAAGCCATAAGCGAGCCGTCTGTACGCTGGCGCGGCCGCCGTACGGCCACCTAAACTCGGCTTGCAAGGTTGGGAGAACCTCCGGAATGAGTGCAGGCACGCAGCCGCCGTACGGCCGGACGGGACCGCATCCCGTCGCCCTGTCGCCGCGTGCCGAACGCGAAGCGCAGCAGGGGCTGTC
Source organism: Luteibacter sp. SVR4-7G (assembly GCF_056755555.1). Lineage (NCBI taxonomy): Bacteria > Pseudomonadati > Pseudomonadota > Gammaproteobacteria > Lysobacterales > Rhodanobacteraceae > Luteibacter > Luteibacter sp. SVR4-7G. The sequence goes on from NZ_JBPGXO010000028.1 coordinate 7,708, forward strand.
GCTGTGCCTCACCTGGCTCGACATGCCGCTGCGCGAAGCGCTGCGCGATGTGGACCGGCGTCTTTTTGCCGCCGCCGAAGCGAGCCGCAATCATCTCGAACAGCAAGCCTGTTTCGAAAGCCGCGGCATCGTGGAGCGCGAGGGTCCCGGCTTCCGCAACCGCTTCGCCGCGTACCTCTCGGACCGCTTCCGTCACCTGGGCGCGGCGCCCGGCGGTAAGTCCGGCACGGGAGCCGAACCCATCACCCTCAGTCTCGTCGATCCCGAGGAGCAGGAGCAGGCCGACGCCCTGGCGAGCATGGCCGCGCGCTGCGAGGCGCGCAGCGCCAGCAGCCTGTTCGAACTCGGCTACCGCCTGGCGGTACTCGCGGGCACGGCGCCCCTGGAGGGAGAGGCGCTGCCGGCGGGTCCACGCGCGCTCACTGCCGCGCTCGAGGCCGCGGTGACGCCGATGCCTCTCTCCGTGGCGCATCGCCTGTTGCTGTTCCAGGCGATCGACGCACACGTACTGGGTCGTGGCGAAGCCTTCTACGGCGCGCTCAATGAGCACTACCGCACGCGCGGCATCCTCCCGGGCTTTCGTGTGTATCCGAACGTACGCGTCGCGGCGACGCCCGCCTCGGACCGGCGTGCGAAAGGCGCGGAGGGGGCGTTACCGGAAACACCGGGGGCGGCGGCCGCACCCGTCACGACGACGGTCGAGGGGCATATCGGCGTACTCGAAGGGCTGCGCGCCCTGCTCGCCAGTCGCGTACAGACCGGCCGCGGCGCGGGCTTCGCGCCCGGCCGGCTGGCCTCGGACGACGAACTGCAGACGGCGCTGCTCGCCCTGCAAGGGCACGTGACCGAGGTGGCCGACGCCGCCCAGCGCGAGATCCGCAGTGCGCAGGCACTGCGTGAGGAACTGATCCACCAGCTCAATCTCGGCCGTCCCGCCGGCTCGCCGCCCGCCGAACTCACCATCGAGCAGGACGATACGGTGGAACTCACCGCGATGCTGTTCCAGAGCCTTGGGCAGCAGATCGCCGAGACGAGCCCCGGACGCGCGGTGCTCGGCGGCCTGCAGTGGCCCATGCTGCGCGCCGCGGTGAACGACCGCGGCTTCTTCGACCAGGCCGAACACCCTGCGCGCCAGCTGCTCGACACGGTGGGCGAAGCGGCGCAGCACTGGCTCGATCCGGCGGAAGGCGAGCCGGATGCCGCACTGGTCGACCGCCTCGAACGGCTGGTGGTCGAGGCCAGCCACGCGCAGGTGATCGATCCCGCGTGGCGCGCCGACATCGAGCAGCAGATCGCGCTGCTCTCGCGCAAGGCGCACGTGGCCGAACGCCGCCAGATCGAGGCGATGGAAGGCCGCGACCGCCTCGAGCGCGCGCGCCAACGTGCCACCGAAATCATGAACGAGCACATGGTGCGCGGCGCCGCGCCGCGCGGCGTGCTGCGCATCCTGCTCGAACGGACCTGGGCGGACGTACTCGCCCTGCACATCCTGCGCGGCGGGGAGAATGGCGAAGCTTTCCTTTACTGCCTGGGCGTGACCGACCAGCTGTTGGGCAGGCGCCCCATCACCGATCCGCAGAAGCTGCGCCAGGACGTCGAACGCGGCCTGGAGCACCTGGGCATGCACGCTGCCGAAGCGGCGCAGGTGGCCGCCGGCGTCTTCGAGCCGCCCGGCCGGCAGGCGAATGCCGGCCTGACTCCTACCGACGTCGCGCTACGTCTCAAGCAACGGCCTCGCCTCGGTGAAGGCACGGCGCACGGCGAAACGGTGGCCCCGGTACAGCCCACGCCGCTCGATCCGGCTGCGCAGGCGGTATACGACGGTTTCGCCAGCCTGCGCTTCGGCACCTGGTTCGAATTCGTGCAGCCGGACGGCGCGATCGCGCTGCGCAAGCTCGCATGGTTCTCGCCAGGCACGGGACGCTGCCTGTTCGTGAACCAGCGCGGCGGCCGCGGCGAGGACATCGACCTCACCCGCCTCGCCCGGCTCATCGCGAGTGGGGAGGTGCGCGAATGGAAGGAACAACGCCTGTCCATCGTGGACCGTGCATGGCGCGCGGTGGCACGTAACCTCCGGCGTGAAGGCGCGTTCGAACGCATGGCGGGCCACGCATGAGCAACACCTCCGACCAGCGCCGTGCCGCACGCAAAAGCGCAACCGCACCGATCCCGGTGGTCGACGTGATACGCGAGCGGGTGATCGGCCAGCTCGGCAACCTCTCGACGAGCGGCATGATGTTGCTGGTTTCCAGCGCACCGGTGCACGGCGGGGTGTACCAGGTGGCCTTCACCTTGCCTGACGCCCAGCACCGCGATCATCGCGTCGAAATCGGCATCCAGGAGCAATGGCACGAACCGGCGGCTTCGCCAGGACATTTCTGGTCCGGGTACCGCATCGTTTCCGGCGGCGATGACGCCGTGCGTGCCATCGACGAATGGATCGGACCACCCGCGGACTGAACGGAAGCCCTAGACCATGCTTTACGACGCCCCCGGCGGAAGCCCAACATCCCTCGCCATGAGCGACGCCACCACCATCCTGGTCGATACGGACCTCGAACGCGACGACGCCGCGGCCGCCGCAATGGGGCTGTACTTGCGCCTGGTGGGCGACGGAACCATCGCGGCACGTCCCGATGGCGACGAGGAAGCGCGCTTCCGCGTGCTCGACGAGCGCTTCGTATCCGAGACCGGGATCCAGGCCATTGGCCTGCATGCCAGCGGCCATCGCTGGTGCGGGGACGGCCAGGGTGGCGCCCGGCTCGTCGACGGTGGTCGCGAAAACGGCATCTTCTGCCGCTACGACCGCAACTTCACCATCCGCTGCCCGGATTGCCACGCCAGCCTCTCGCTGGGCGACGAAGGAAGCGACGCCCTGGAAGAGGCCCTCGTGCTCTGGTGCGACGCACCCGACTCCGCCTATGTGGCCTGCCCCGCCTGCGCGACCTGGACGTCCCTGCACCTGTGGCGCTCGCCGGAACACGATTTCGCGGTGGGGCATTTCGCCATCACTCTCTACGGCGCGCACCTTCGGGGCCTGCTCGGCGGCGACGAGTACGCCGCCACGACCCTCCGCCATCGCCTGGGCGACATCGCCGGCGATTACACCGTCGTCTTCGCCAAGGCGTAGGAGCGCGCCTGCGCGCGACATCTTTTCGCCCCAGTCAACGGAATCACGCGCCAGCTCCAGGTCACGGCCTCAAGACATGTCGCGCGCAAGGCGCGCTCCTACGGGCTTGGCTAGAGCGCGATGGAGGCGCACCATTGGCGTTTGCCCCACGTCCCTCCGGAGATTCCCCATGAACGACGCGCTGGCCGCGCTCTACCCCCAGCACCTCGCCACCTTGCGCGAGCGCACCGACATCGCGCTGGCCCGCGGCAAGTTCGACCATCTGGTGGTCCCGGCCGGCCGCCCGATCACGAAATTCCTCGATGACCAGGACTATCCCTTCATCGCCAACCCGCACTTCAAGCACTGGCTGCCGCTGGTCGATGCGCCGGGAAGCTGGCTGGTGTACACGCCGGGCGAGAAGCCGAAGCTGGTGTTCCTGCAGCCGCGCGATTACTGGCACGTGGTGCCTGAAGCGCCATCGGGCTATTGGGTGGAACACTTCGACATCGTGGTGGTGCGCAAGCCCGCCGATGCCATCGCCGAGCTGCCGGCCACGCTGTCGCGCTGCGCGATCATCGGCGACCAGTACTGCAACCTGCAGGAAGTCTGCGCGAACAACCCGCCGGCGGTGATCGATCACCTGCATTACCACCGGGCCTACAAGACGCCGTACGAACTCGAGCTGATGCGCGAAGCCAGCCGCCGCGGCACGCGCGGCCACCGCGCCGCGGAGCGCGCTTTCCGCCAGGGCGAGAGCGAACTGGGCATTCACCTCGCCTACCTCACCGCCGTGGGCCAGATCGACGCGGAACTTCCCTACGCCAGCATCGTCGGCCTCAACGAACACGGTGCGGTGCTGCATTACACGAACTTCGACCGCCGTGCGCCGGCGGAAAGCCGCTCGTTCCTCATCGACGCCGGCGCGAGCGCGTCGGGTTACGCGAGCGACATCACGCGCACTTATGCCGGCAGCCAGGCCGCGGAGTTCCAGGCGCTGATCGATTCGGTGGATGCCGCGGAGCGTTCCTTCGTGGCGAAGGTGCGCGCGGGCCAGAGCTATCCCGACCTGCACGTGCACGCCCACCACGCGCTTGCCGGCGTGCTGCGCGACCACGGCTTCATCCGCATGAGCCCGGAGAGCGCTGTCGAATCCGGCGTCTCCTCAGCCTTCTTCCCGCACGGCCTCGGCCATGGCATCGGCTTGCAGGTGCACGACGTCGCGGGCTTCCAGGCGGCGGAAACCGGCGGCACGATCGCCAAGCCCGACGGCCACCCGTACCTGCGGCTCACCCGCAACCTCGAGCCGGGCATGGTGGTGACCATCGAGCCGGGCATCTACTTCATCGACATGCTGCTGGCCGAGTTGAAGAACAAGCCGTTCTCGTCGGACATCGACTGGACGAAGGTGGATGCGTTCCGCAAGTACGGCGGCATCCGCATCGAGGACGACGTGGTGTGCACGACCGGCGAGCCGGAGAACCTCACGCGCGACGCGTTCGCCCTGCTTTGAAGCGGTGAAGTCAGCGCTCGAGCGCGTCGGGCGCTTTGGGCACCATCGCGGTCATGACCTCAGGGGCGCCCTTGGTCACTGCGACGTCGTCCTCGATGCGGATGCCAATGCCACGCCAGCGCTCGTCCACGCGCTTGTCGCCAGGCGGCACGTAAATACCGGGCTCGACGGTGAGTACCATGCCTTCCTCGAGGACGCGCGGTTCGCCGTCGATGCGGTAATCGCCGACGTCGTGCACGTCGAGGCCGAGCCAGTGGCCGGTTTTGCTGGGGAAGTACGCCTTGTAGCTGCCTTCGGCGATGACGCGATCGGCCCCGCCGCGCAGGATGCCGACGGCGCAGAGGCCTTCGGCGATGATCCGCACGGCCGCCTCGTGGGCTTCGCCGAAGGAACGGCCCGGACGCACGGCATCGATGGCCGCCAGCTGCGCCTCGTGCACGATCTCGTAGAGGGCTCGCTGCTCCCTCGTGAAGCGTCCACCCACGGGGAACGTGCGGGTGATGTCGGACGCGTAGTAATCGACTTCCGCGCCCGCGTCGATCAGCAGCAGGTCGCCATCCCGCAACGTGGCCCGGTTGGCCTGGTAATGCATGATGCAGGCGTTGGCACCACCGGCCACCGTGGGTGGAAACGCCGGCACGGCGCCCTGGCCGCGGATGCTGCGCAGGATCTCGCCCTCCACCTCGTATTCGGCCACGCCCGGACGGGCGGTCGCCATGGCGGCGAGGTGGGCGGCCCCTGCCACTTCGGCCGAGCGGCGCATGAGGGCCAGTTCGTCGCGGGATTTGAACAGGCGCAGGTCGTGCAACAGATGGCCGAGAGCCACGAGGTCCTTGGGCGCCACGCCGCCGCCCCGCGCGGTGCGCAGGCGGCGCATCCAGGCGAGCAGGCGGGCGTCGAAATCGGGCTCCTGGCCGAAATGGCAGTACACCCGCGACCTGCCTTCGATCATGCCGGGCAGGATGTCGTCGATGTCGTCGATGGGAAAGGCATCGTCGAGGCGCAACTCGCGCGCCGCACGATCGGTGCCCATGCGCTCGCCGTCCCAGCGTTCGCGGTCGGCGTCGCGCTCGCGGCAGAACAGCACGCTTTCGCCGTGGGCGCGCCCCGGCAGCAGGGCCAGCACGGCATCCGGCTCGTCGAAGCCGGTGAGGTAATGGAAATCGGAGTCCTGCCGGTACGGCCAGGGCGCGTCCGAGTTACGCATGCGCTCGGGCGCGGCGGCGAGGATCACGACCGCGTCCTCGCCGGCCATGTGCATCAGCTCCCGGCGGCGCCGGGCATACTCCGCCGCGGCGATCAATGCAGCGTATCGCTCGACGGCTCGTTCCCGCCGCCGGCTTCGGCGTGAAGCAGCAGCGCGCCCACGCGGACGAATTCCTCGATCTCGGTAAGCGATTCCTCGTCGCCCTCCACGTCCTCGTCGAGTTCGAACTCGGACGCGGCGATGGTCGCCATGTCCTTCAGCACCTCGCGCGCATCCTCGCTCAGGCCTTTCGCCGTTTCGACGGAGCCGCCGAGCCCGAATCCGCCCAGGAAACCGCGCGTCCATTCGGCAAGGCTTTCGGCACGTTCAGCGAGCGGCGCGTCGTCCTCCGGCAGCCAGGGGCCGAAGGTCAGGTCGCTGTCGGCCAGCCAGGCCTCGGTCTGGTGGCGCAGGCGCTTCAGCATCGCCTGCTCGTCGGCGGTGGGGACGGGATCGGGCTCCAGGCGCAGGGCATCCAGCAGTGAATCGCCCGGAAACCGGCCGCCGGCGCTGATGTAACCCACGAGCGAGCCATGGAATTCGCTGACCGTGGTGGCCAGGTTGCAGCGTCCGATGAGTTCGGCGATGTCTTCGGGATCGACGGTCTGATTGGCCGGCATGGCGGGCACTCCTCGGGGCTGGAACCAAAGTCTAATGCAGAGGACGCGCCCGCCGGGCTGCCGGGAAGCCCGGACGTCCTGTTATAGTCCGCGCATGACGAACCCGGATGCCTTCAAGACCGAACTGGAAGCCTTGAGCGCCACGCTCGACCGGCTCGTCGACACCGTACGCCGGCTTACCGAGGAAAACCGCAGCCTGCGGCACAGCCAGGAACAGCTGGCGAACGAACGCGCGGGACTCATGGCACGCAACGAACAGGCGCGCAGCCGTGTGGAAGCGATGATCCAGCGCCTGAAGGCGCTCGAGAACACGGGCTGATCCGTCACATGAATGCACCTGCCAGTGAACCGGTATCCCTCCGCCTGCTCGATCGCGAGTTCCATATCGCCTGCGCCCCCGAGGAGCGCCCCGGCCTGATCGCCGCGGCCCAGTTCCTCGACGGCAAGATGCGTGAACTGAAGTCCAATGCGAAGGTGCCGGGCTTCGATCGCATCGCCGTGCTGGCGGCCGTGAGCATCGCTCACGAACTGCTCACGCTGCGCAAGGAGCACGACTCGCAGGAACAGGTGCTGACCGACGGACTGGCCGCCCTGCGCAGAAAGCTTGATGGTCTGCTCGACGCATCGGTAAAATAGACCCCGGGCGTTCCCTGCGATGTGCGCCAGCGCACTTTACATTTGCCTTGTTCCTACATACGACCCCGGGTCGGCTTTTCGCGACTGTTGTGCATGTCCGCCTCGTACGGAAAGCCTCGAAGTTGCGTAGCTCTCCCACCTGATCCTTTGGATCAAGGTCGTTTGGTGCGCAGCGGCATCGCGGAGAACGCCTCTCCATTCCAGCCGATCGGCCCCCAGGGGCCGGTCAGCGTCGCACCCGCGGCACCGGGTGCGGCGGCTCGACGGCGACCTTGCCTGTGCCGTTCAGCTGAACGACCATGCCAAAGCTTCCCGAGAGACGTGAACTGCGAGCCGACCTCGTGCAGCGCCGCCGCCAGCTGAAGCCGGCCGAACGCGTTGCGGCAGCCCAGGGGCTGCGCCAGTCGCTCGAAAAGTTGCCGGAATTCCTCACCGACAAGCACGTGGCCGGCTATTGGGCCACCGGTGGCGAATTGCCGCTCAACATGGCCATCGCGCCCATGGCCGAACGCGGCCAGACCTTCTACCTGCCCATCGTCACGAAGTCCGGCGGCAAGCGCCGTCTCACCTTCGCGCCGTGGACCACCGGCCAGGACGTCGAGGCCAACGAGATGGGCATTCCCGAGCCGAAGGCCGCGGAACGCATCATCGAGGCCAGCGCGCTCGACCTCGTGCTCGTTCCCCTGCTCGGCTTCGACCGCCGCGGCAATCGGCTCGGTTTCGGCGGCGGCTACTACGACCGCAGCTTCGAGTTCCTGCGCGGGCAGAAGCGCCCGGCGCAACCGTTGCTGGTCGGCGTGGCCTACGATTTCCAGGAACTGGACGACATCGAGACCGCCGAGTGGGATATCTCGCTCGATTACGTCGCGACCGACAAGGAACTGATCGACTGCACGGGTGACGACGCGTGAAGTACTGGCTCATGAAAACCGAGCCGGACACCTTCTCGATAGACGACCTGAAACGCAAGGGCGTCGAAGCCTGGGACGGCGTGCGCAACTACCAGGCGCGCAATTTCATGCGCGATGGCATGAAGGTCGGCGACAAGATCTTCTTCTACCATTCGAACACGGAGGTGCCCGGCATCGTGGGCATCGCCACCGTCGCGTCGCCGGCGTATCCGGACGAAAGCCAGTTCAACCCGAAGTCCAAGTATTACGACGAGAAAAGCACGCGCGAACAGCCGCGATGGGTGCTGGTGGACGTGAAGTTCGAGCGCAAGCTCACTCGCACCATCTCGCTCGAGGAGCTCAAGGGATACGACGAACTCGCCGACATGCCGCTGGTGCGCAAGGGCAACCGCCTTTCCGTGATGCCTGTGGCGAAGGGCGACTGGGATTTCATCCTGAAGCTGGAAAAACAATGAGCCAGGACAACGAGAAGCGCCTCGCCGCCGAAACCGCCGCCTTCCGCTACGTGGGCAACGGTACTTTCAAGGGTGGCATCATCGGCGTGGGTACCGGCTCCACGGTGAACTTCTTCATCGACGAACTCGGCCAGTACCGCGACCGGATCAAGGCCGCGGTGTCCAGCTCCGAAGCGTCCTCCGCGCGCCTGCGCAAGCTCGGCATCGACGTGATCGACCTCAACGCTGCCGGCCGCCTCGACCTCTATGTCGACGGCGCCGACGAATGCGATCCGCACAAGCGCCTGATCAAGGGCGGCGGTGCCGCGCTCACGCGCGAGAAGATCGTCGCCGCGGCGTCCGACCGCTTCGTCTGCATCATCGACGCGAGCAAGCAGGTCGACGTGCTGGGCAAGTTCCCGCTGCCGGTGGAAGTGATTCCCATGGCGCGCAGCCACGTGGCGCGCGAGATCGTCGCCCGCGGCGGCCAGCCGGTATGGCGCGACGGCGTGGTCACCGACAACGGCAACTGGATCCTCGACGTGCACGGCTGGCGCATCACGAACCCCGTGGAACTGGAAGCCGACCTCAACCAGATCGTCGGCGTCGTTGCCGTCGGCCTGTTCGCGAAGCGTCCGGCCGACGTGGTCATCGTGGGCAATCGCGAAATCTGAGACGCTCAAAGGCGAAGCTCCTGTAGGAGCGCGCTCTGCGCGCGACAGCTTTTGGGGCCAGGAGCAACAGGCCCTGATGCTCCTGGCGAAAAACTGTCGTACCCGACGCGGGCATAAACGCGCAAGGCACGCTCCTACACGGTAACCTCGCTCAATGACGCTCGAAACCATCCTGCTTATCGTCCTGCTCCTGCTTGCCGCAGCCTGCCTTGGGCTGCTCACCATCCTGCTGTCCAGGAGCCGCCAGGACGACGGCAGCGCCGCCCGCTTCGACGTCCTCCGCGACGAGACCCGCCGCCTCGAAACGCTGATCCGCGAGGAGCAGCGCGCGGGCCGCGGCGAACTGGGCGAACGCCTCGGCCAGTTCGCCGAGCGCACCGACAACGGCCTGCAATCGCTGCGCCAGGGTCTGGCCGACGATTCGCGCAAGAATCGCGAGGAATCCGCGCTTACGCTGCGTCGCTTCGGGGAACTCATCGACCAGCGTTTCGCCGCCCTCACCGGCGAAAACGAGAAGCGCCTGGGCGAGGTCCGCGCCACGCTGGAAACCCGGCTGGGCGCCATCCAGCAGGACAACGCGGCCAAGCTGGAACAGATGCGCGCGACCGTGGACGAGAAGCTCCAGGCCACGCTGGAAACGCGCCTGGGCCAGTCGTTCCAGCTCGTTTCCGAGCGCCTGGAGGCCGTGCAGCGCGGCCTTGGCGAAATGCAGGCGCTGGCTGCCGGGGTGGGCGACCTGAAGCGCGTGCTGACCAACGTGAAGACCCGCGGCACGTTCGGCGAAGTGCAACTGGGCGCCCTGCTCGAGCAGATCCTCGTCGCCGAGCAGTACGCGGGCAACGTGGCCACCGTGCCCGGTTCCGCCGAACGCGTGGAGTACGCCATCCGCCTGCCGGGCGCGGACGAGGGCAGCCCGGTCTGGCTGCCCATCGACGCCAAGTACCCGGTCGAGGACTACCAGCGCCTGCTCGACGCCCAGGACGCCGCGGACGTGGAAGGCGCGCATGCGGCCGGCAAGGCCCTGGAACTGCGCGTGCGTGAGGAAGCAAAGCGCATCCGCTCCAAGTACATCGCCCCGCCGCATACCACGGACTTCGCCATTCTCTTCCTGCCCACCGAAGGGCTGTACGCAGAGGTGATCCGCCGGCCGGGCCTGTCTGAGCAGTTGCAGCGCGAATGCCGCGTCACCGTGGCCGGCCCCACCACGCTCACGGCCCTGCTCAACAGCCTGCAGATGGGTTTCCGCACGCTGGCGATCGAGAAGCGGTCCTCCGAGGTCTGGCACGTGCTGGCCGCGGTGAAGAACGAGTTCGGGAAATTCGCCACCGTGCTGGAAAAGACCCGCAAGCAGCTGGATACGGTGCGCAACAGCATCGACACGGCCGGGGTCCGCACCCGCGCCATCGAGCGCAAGCTGCGCGGCGTGGAGTCGCTCGGGCCCGAGGAATCCCAGGAGCTGCTAGACCTGGTACCAGGGCTGGACGACACGGACACCCCCTCCGAGGACGCCGAGGGTTAGAAATGCGCCTTACCCACAGGTAGGAGCGCGCCTTGCGCGCGCTGAGCTTTTGGAGCCAAGAGCAACAGGGCCAGATGCTCCTGGCGAAAAGCTCAGCGCGCGCGGGGCGCGCTCCTACCCCCGTGGGCCTCTTGCAGCCGCCAACAACGCTACAATGCCGGTTTGCACCCGAAGGAACCAGCTCTCATGAGCGACGACGCAAAGTCCCGTCCGGTCAGCCGCGAACAGGCCGAAGAGGCCGTGCGCACGCTGCTTTTGTGGGCAGGCGAAGACCCGAAGCGGGAAGGCCTGCTCGATACGCCGAAGCGCGTGGTGAAGGCCTATTCGGACTGGTTCAGGGGCTATGACGAAGACCCGGCCGATTACCTGCGCCGCACCTTCGAGGAAGTGGAAGGCTACGACGAGATGATCGTGCTGCGCGACATCGAGTTCGAGAGCCACTGCGAACACCACATGGCCCCGATCATCGGCCGCGCTCACGTGGGCTATGTGCCCACCGACCGCGTCGTGGGGATCAGCAAGCTCGCCCGCGTCGTGGATGGTTACGCCCGCCGCTTCCAAGTACAGGAAAAGCTCACCGCGCAGATCGCCCGTTGCATCGAGGATACGCTGCGTCCGCGCGGCGTTGGCGTGGTGATCGACGCCAGCCACGAATGCATGACCACGCGCGGCGTGCACAAGCGCGGCGTGTCGATGGTCACCAGCCAGATGCTCGGCAGTTTCCGCGAGGATCCGCGCACACGCGGCGAGTTCCTCCGCTTCGTCGGCGTCGATCGTCGCTGACCTTGAACGGTCCGGCCGACACCACCGTCCACGACGAACGCCTGCAGGATCTTTTCCGTGACGGCGTCGTCGCGGAAGACCTGCCCATGGTCTTCCCGCTCCTGCGCGGGCGTGGCCTGTTGCGCACGTTCTCGGCGCTGTTCCATGGCAGCGAGGCACAGGTGCTGCTGCGCCTGCTCGTGCTGCGCACGCTGGGCGGCCGCGCGCACGCCACGGAATGGACGCCACAGGAAATACGCGACCAGCTCGCTTTCGTCGATCCGGTGAAGCTGGAAACCGTTGTCCAACGCCTGAAAGACCACGACCTGCTCGTGTACGACGGCGAGACGATGCGTTATCGCGTCGGCCCGCCCGGCCGCAAGGCGCTGGCCGCGCTGGCGGCCATGCTCGAGTTCGAGAACGACGATGACGACGGCCTCGGCTACCTCACGGCCCAGCTCGCTGCGGGCCAGGCGGTGGGCCGCGTGTCCGTGGACGAACTCGGCCATCTCCTCTCGCGCCTCACCGAGCTGAAGGAAGACTTCGACCGCGCCGTGCTCTCCGGCTCGGAGCATCGCATCCGCCAGGCCGCCGAGCGGCTGGATTCGGTGTGGACCTGGGTGGAGAAAGGCACCGGCGTGGTCGCCGCCATCACGGAGAAGGACGACCTCGAACCGGCCGCGCACCGCCTCGCCCAGGCGGTGGGCCGGGCACAGAGCGCCCTGCTCCGCCAGGCCGGCACCTTCCAGCGCGAGCTCAACAAGATCGACCAGCACCGCGTGCACCTCGGCCGCACCGGCCTGTCCTCGTCGGACCTGGTGGGCTGGCTGCGCGCGCAGGACATCGACACCCTGGCGTCGTTCGAGGATGGCCAGCTCCTGCTGCCGCTGCCGGCGCCGTTCGTGCACGACCAGATCGCGCTGGACGTCGCCGAGTACGAACTGCTCGAACGCGAACGGCTGGCCGCCGAGAGCACGGCGCTTCCGGGCGCCGAGGAGCCGCCGGATACGGCCGACCTGCCGATGGATGAGGAAGACCTGCGCTTCCTGGAACAATGGCATGCCGAACTGGCCGCCGTGAGCGCGCCGCTGGAACTGGAAGCCACGCTGGTCGGCGACGACTACGCCCTCTCCGCCTACCGGCTCTCGCTGCTCGGCCTGCTGGGCGATCCGGAATCGGCTGCACTGGAAGGCGGCACCGCCGACCTCGCACGCCTGCCGCTCGCCCTCGAGATCGAGCCGCGCCTGATCGAGACCGACCTGCCCCAGATCGCGCTGGTGAGCGCGGGACGCCTGCGTCCGCGCGACACCGCGAAGGACACGACCGATGCATGACGACACCGCCAGCCTGGTTACCCGCCTGCTTGCCCAACGCTGGCTTCCGCGCGACGACGTGCAGGCGCGCAAGGCGCTGCTGGACGAAGCCTTCCGCGAAGAGCTCGACCGCCGCCTCGAAGCAGTGGGCCTGGAGTTGCGCGAACACCCGTACGCCGCCTACATCGGCCTCGCCGTGGCGAGGAAGAGCGAACGCGCCGTGTTCGGCGGCAGCGACAGCTGGATCTCCAACACGCTGCAGCTCGACCGCGATGGCGTGGCGCTGCTGGTGGTGATCTGGGCGCTCATCGTCCTGCCCAAGCGCCAGCGCCAGGTGGAACGCCAGGAGGTCGAGGCCGCCGCTTCGCAAAGCCAGATGTTTGCCGAGGAAAAGCCTATCCCGCGCGATCCGTCGGTGTCGCCCGTCATCGCCGAGCGCACGCTGCTCGCGGACTTCGGGGAAAAGCTCGGCGGCAAGACGCGGGTCGGCTTCAACCTGGGCACGCTGAACCGCCTCGGTTTCATCGTGCGCCGCAAGGGCGAGGTGGCCGAGGGCCCCTTGCTCGACCTCGCGTTCGATTACGAGCGCACGGCGCGGCGCATTCTCGACGGCGCCCTGGGCGATCTCCTGGGCACCGCGAGTTCCTCCTCAACCGTGGCTTCCTTCGCAACCATGGATTCCTCTGAAACTGAGCCCACAGAGAGCGACGACGGCAATGTTTGATTTCCGCAGCCTCGAGGTCGTGCACTGGGATTACTGGCAGCGCTTCAGCCTGCCGCTGGACACGAACATCGTCACCGTCGTGGGCCCGAACGGATCGGGCAAGACCACCCTGCTCGACGCCCTGCGCACCCTGCTGACCATCGACTGCGCGGGTAACCGCGACTACAAGAGCTACCTGCGCCACAACGGCAAGCCGTTCGCATGGTTGCGCGCCCGCGTGGGCAACACACCGGGTCCGAGCGGCGAGCGGCCTTTCTTCCCGCTGATGGATCGCGAGGTCACCCTCGCCTGCCGGATCCAGAAGAAGGGTGGCGAGTGGACGCGCCAGTACGCCGTGCTCGGCGGCGACGTGAGCGTGGAAGAGATCGAAGCCAGGGGCGAGTTCCTCGGCCTGCGCGAGTACCGCGTACGGCTCGAAGGCGCCGGCCTGTCGCAGGCGATCCGCCGCGTGCTTACCCTCGAACAAGGTGCCACCGACAAGCTCTGCCAGCTGCCGCCGAAGGCGCTGCTGGACCTCGTGTTCGACGTGTTCGGCGACAAGGCCGTGCTGGACGATTACCAGCGTGCCCGCAACGACCAGATGGAAGCCGACCGCGAACAGCACGGTCTCGAGCACCAGCTGTCGCTCATCGGCGTGAGCCTTCAGGAAGCGGAAGCGCGGGCGCGCTCCTTCCAGGAATGGACTGCGCTCAAGACCGAGCGTGTCGACCTGGTATCCGACATCCTGCCGCGCACGGAACTGGCTGAACTCGGTGCCGGCATCCGTGGCGCGCGCCCCCAGCTTACCGGCGTGAAGCGCCGCGTGGCGGAACTGGAGCGCCGCGATGCCGAGCTCACCCGGCAGCTATCCGAATGGGATGCCGCCGGCGAGACGCTGCGTGCCGAACAGCACGAAGCCGATCTCGCCCGCCAGCAAACGCAGAAAAACCTCGACTCGGCTCGTGCCGAACTCGCCCAGAACGACCTGCTGATCAAGCAGGAGACACGGCTGCGCGAGATGGTGGCCGCGCAGGGCGGGGCCGACCACGAGCGCCTCGCCGACGTCGCGCGGGACGCGCGCGCCCTGGTGAACCACCTGCAGGCCGAGGAAGGACGCCTGCGGCAGGACCTCACGACGCTGACCAGCCAGCTTTCGGCATGGCGCAGCGGCCGCCGTTACACGCCGGATTTCGAGGCTTCCTTCCGGCGGGCGCTCGACGATGCCGGCATCCGCCACAGCATGCTCAGCGAGATCGTGGAGATCATCGAGCCGCGCTGGCAGCCGGCGGTGGAAGCCATACTTGCCGGTTATCGCCACGTGGTGCTGCTGGACGATCCGCGCGACCGCGAGAAGGCCTGGAAACTCGGCGAGCAGCATCGCTACAAGCACTTCGTCGTGGCCGATCGCGCGCCCGCGGAAACGGCCACGCGCGGATCGCTGCTCGAGGTGGTGGCATTTTCCGCGGCCGCACCCGACTGGCTGCTGCGCAACCTCGACCGCATCCGCCGCATCGACGACGTGACCGAGGGCTCGAAGCTCGGCCGGGAGCAGGACTGGATCACGCCGCAGGGCTATTTCCGCGAACGGCGCGGCGGACGCCATCTCGGCGTGGACGACATGTACTTCGGGGCGTCCGCCCGCGAGCGCCAGCTGCGCGACGGCGAGGCGAAGCTGCGCGACATCGAAGCCCGCCTGCGCGATATCGCCACCGAACGCAAGGAAGCGCTTGCGCGCGCCAGCGACGCCGAGGCCGTGCTGCGCGGTGCCAGCGCCAGCAGCCAGCTGGCCGATCGCGCCGACGAATTCGCCGAGGCGCATGAGCAACAGGCCCGGCTTCGGGAAGATGTACAGCGCACGGCCGACAGCCACGTCGCGGCCGAAGCGCACTACGAGGCGGTCCGCGAGAAGCGCCTGAAGACGTCCAATGCGCGGGACAACTCCGCGCGCGAACAGCGCGACGTACAGCGGCAGCTTGCCGACGCGGTGCGGCAGCATCATCAGTTGCGCGGCGAACAGGTCGAACGGTTGAAGGCGTTCCGGGCCAGGCGGGCCCACGTACCGCTGCACCATCGCAGCCGTGCCGCCACCGCCGCGCTCCGCGAGCGCTACGAATCGCCCGCGGCGGTGCGTCGCGAGATCGAGCGCGTGGAGCGCCGTCTCGAGGAAGGTCACTGGGAGCAGGACCCCAGCGTGCTCGCCCTGCGCGAAAAACTGCTTTCGGACCACGAAGGCCTGAAGCAGGACCTGGAAAAGCGCAGGCTGCACCTGGAGCGCGCTTCGCGTATCACCCATGAAGCGCGTGGCGCCTATATCCAGGTGCTGCGCAATACCGTGCGCCGTTACGCGAAGAACCTGAAGGTCCTGGCCGAACTCGCCGGCATCGGCGTGGAAGTCGACCTGCCGGAGCTCAGCAACGATGACCTCGCCCTCGCTTCCGCGGCGCTGCATGTGCGCTTCGAATTCGACAAGAAGGGCTGGATCGGCATGGACGACGGCGAGGCTTCGGGCGGCCAGCAGGTGATGAAGTCGCTGCTGCTCCTCGTCGCCCTCATGCGCGACGAGGACCGCCCCGGCGGCTTCGTCTTCATCGACGAGCCGTTCGCCCACCTCGACATCTTCAACATCGACAAGGTGGGCGCCTTCCTCAAGAGCACGCGCGCGCAGTACATCCTCACGACGCCGGCCACGCACAACATCAATGTGTTCCAGCCATCGGAACTCACCCTGGTGACGAGCAAGCGCAGGCCGGGCGCGACCTGGGCGCAGCCGCTTGCGGTATTGCGGCGCCGCTCGGACGCTGCCTGAGTCGCTAGGCCCCTGCCTTCGCAGGGGCGACGAGCGGGACACGGTCGTTCCGGGGCAGCATTACTCACAGTCGTCCTGCGCAAGCACCCTCACCGTCGTCCCTGCGAAGGCAGGGACCCAGTGACTCCTTTAGTACAGCCCCGTCTCGCCCGGGATCGGATTGTCCTCGCCCGAGCCATCCAGTGCGTCGCCGCTGCTGTTCGTCGGCCGCTGGCGGGTCGGGTCGTGTTCGTCGTCCTCAGCCCGCACGTGTGCGCGGTGACGCGACATCAGATAGGCGGTGACGAGCACGCCGATACCCACGCCCACGGCGATGCTGATGCCAGGGTGACGCCGCACGCCGCGGCTGGCGCCGCCGAAAGCGTCGGTGGCCAGGGCGCCCGCGCGACCGGCGTATTCGCGCGCAGCGCCGAAGGCTTCGCGCGGATGGCTGCCGATCGTCGCGCCGGCGATACGGTGGGCGCGGCCGAGCAGCTCTTCACCGACGCTCTTGCTACGGAAAAATGTCATGACAGGTGGCCTCCTCACTTCGAGGAAGCCACCGTGACGGGTCGGGCGTGACGGGAACGCAGTTCCCGCGTGGGGTCCCTCGTGACAGGTAGGAGCGCGCCTTGCGCGCGACGGCTTTTAGCGATCACGCAACAGGCGCCCTGCTGCGCCTCGCGAGAAGCCGTCGCGCGCAGGCGCGCTCCTACAGGATCAGGGCAGGCTGTTCAGCCAGGCTTCGTCGGAGCCTTCCTCCACGCCTTCGAACAGGAAGGTGGAGAGGTAGCGTTCGCCCGTGTCCGGGAGCATGGCAAGAATCACGCTGCCTTTTTCCGCGTCCTCGGCGAATTTCAGCGCCGCGGCCACTGTCGCACCGGCGGAAACGCCGACGAACAGGCCTTCCTCCGCGGCGAGGCGCCGCGCGGTGTCGCGTGCCACCACCTCGTCCACGGGAATGTCCTGATCGAAGATCTTCCTGTTCAACACGTCGGGCACGAAGTCCGGCGTCCAGCCCTGGATCTTGTGCGGTGACCAGGGCTTGTCCTGCAGCATCGAGGCCACGGCTGGCTCGGCCACCACGATCTTCACTTCCGGTCGCGCGACCTTCAGCACTTCGCCCACGCCGGTCAGCGTGCCGCCCGTACCCCACCCGGTGACGAACGCATCGAGCCGGCGGCCGGCGAAATCCTGCTGGATCTCGGCGGCCGTGGTGTTGCGGTGGTATGCCGGGTTGGCCGGATTCTGGAACTGCCGGGGCAGGAACCAGCCATGCTTCGCCGCCAGTTCCTCCGCGCGGCGGACCATGCCGCTGCCGCGCTCGGCGGCAGGCGTGAGGATCACCCTGGCGCCATAGGCGCGCATCAGCTTGCGCCGTTCGACGGAGAAGCTGTCGGCCATCGTCGCAACGAACTTGTAACCTTTCGCCGCGCAGACCATGGCGAGGGCCACGCCGGTGTTGCCGGACGTCGCTTCGATCACGGTATCGCCGGGCTTCAGCAGGCCCTTCTGTTCCGCATCGAGGATGACGGCAATCGCGAGACGGTCCTTCACGGAACCGCCCGGATTGAACGATTCCACCTTCGCATAGAGCGTGACGTGGGCGGGGGCGACGCGATGCAGGCGCACCACCGGGGTACGGCCGATGGTGTCGAGGATGCTGTCGTGGATCATGGAAGCGTTCCTTGGGTGGGGTCTGCCAGAAGCCAAAGGTACTCCCGCCCGGCACGAGGCGACAAACGTCCCGTGTTCGCGCAGACTGCCTGCCCATGAACAGACGTCCTTACGCCCTGCTTGCCGGTTTCGTCCTCGCTACACCCCTCTTCGCGCAGGACTTCCCGCGCACCCCGGCGGAGTACCTGCGCTGGATGGACGGCAATGGCGATGGCCGCATCGATGAGACGGAATACGTGCGTTACATGAGCCAGGGTTTCCAGCGCATGGACGTCAACGGCGACGGCGTGCTCGACGCGAACGACGGGCCCATGCGTCCCGGGGCCCGGCCCGTGCACCTCGAGGAATTCCAGCGGAACCTCATCCAGCAGTTCCACAAGCTGGACCGGAACCACGACGGCGTTTTGAACGCGAAGGAACTCTCGCAACCTCCGCGGTGAGAGCGATTTGTAGGAGCCTACAAGCGGCCGGGCTTTGTGTGGGAGCCGCTTCAGCGGCGATGGGGGCTTGCGGCTAGCTTGCCCGCTGCCGCGGGATCGCCGGCATAGCCGGCTCCCACATGCCTGCGCCAACTCCCAGATGCCTGCACCAAGTCTCCGATGTCTGTGACTGGTCCCGCGTGCCTGTGCCGGCTTCCACATGTCGGTACCTGGCCCCCGGGTGCCGTGCCGGGTTCCGCATCTGCTGTATTCCGGCGGGTTTCGGCTATCCTCGGCTCTCCCTGGGGAGGGCCAATGAATACGACCGAAATGTTCCTGATCGCGATGACGATCATCCTCGCCGTGCCGTACCTGATCTGGCGGCTGGCTGGTACCGATTACTGGGCGCCGCTGGTGGTGGTGCAGATCATCGTCGGCATCGTGCTGGGGCCCGGCGTGCTGGGCAAGATCTTTCCCGACTACTACGCCACCGTATTCGCCCCGCCCGTGATCGGCGCGCTCAACGGCATCGCGTGGTGGGCCGTCATGGTGTTTGTCTGGCTCGCGGGCATCGAACTGGACTTGCATGAAGTGTGGCGGCGCCGCCGCGAGTGCGGTACCACGGCCGCCCTGGCCCTGGCGGGCCCGCTGATCGTCGGCTGCGCGGCCGCCGTCGGCATGCTGGCCTGGCGCAACGGTTGGATGGGCGAAGCTGCCGCGCCCTGGCAGTTCGTACTCGGCGTGGGCATGTCGTGCGCGGTGACCGCGTTGCCCATCCTCATCCTCCTGCTGGAGAAGCTCGACATCCTGCGCGAACCGTTGGGCATGCGGGTGCTGCGTTATGCCAGCCTCGACGACGTGGCGATCTGGGGCGTGCTGGCGATCATCCTGCTCGACTGGAAGCGCGTGGGTCACCAGGCCGCCTTCCTTGCCGGCTTCGCGGTTGCGGCGTGGCTGTTCCGCCTGCTGATGAAGCGATTGAAGGAAACCGACCGCTGGTACGTCGGGCTCATATGGCTGACGGTTTGCGCGTACGGCGCCGACTGGTCGGGCTTGCACTATATGGTGGGCGCGTTCCTTGCGGGCGCCATCATGGACCGCGACTGGTTCACCCTGGAACACGTGGACAAGCTGCGCCACAACGTGCTGCTTATCCTGATGCCCATCTTCTTCCTCTCCACGGGCCTGCGCACGAACTGGTCGGTGGGCGGTACCGCCGTATTCATTGCCGCAGGGGTGTTGCTCGTGGCCTCGGTAGGCGGCAAGCTCGCCGGCGTCGGCATCGCCGGCAAGATCCTCGGCTGGAACCGTGGCGATGCGTGGACGATCGGCTGGCTTCTGCAGACGAAGGCCCTGATCATGATCATCTTCGTCAACATCCTGCTCGACCGGCAGGTGATCACCAGCGAAACCTTCACCGCGCTGCTGCTGATGGCCGTGGCGAGCACGATGCTGACGGTGCCGATCGTGGCGCCACGGCTGAAACAACTGGTCTGACCGCTGCGGAATTCCATGGAAACGCCCTCGCATACCCCCGTTCGCCGCGCCGCGGTGATCTTCATCTTCGTCACGGTGCTGATCGACATCCTCGCGTTCGGCATCATCATCCCGGTGCTGCCGCACCTGATCGAGCAGATGACCGGCGGCACCGTGTCGAATGCCGCGTGGTGGGTGGGTGTGTTCGGCACGGTGTTCGCCATCGTGCAGTTCATCTTCTCGCCCATCCAGGGCGCGCTGTCGGATCGGTTCGGACGGCGCCCGGTCGTGTTGCTCTCAAACCTCGGCCTCGGCCTGGACTTCATTTTCATGGCGGTCGCGCCGTCGCTGTGGCTGCTGTTCGTCGGGCGGGTCATCTCCGGCATGACGGCGGCGAGCTTCACCACCGCGAACGCGTACATCGCCGACGTGACGCCGCCGGAAAAACGCGCCGCCGCGTTCGGCATGCTCGGCGGCGCCTTCGGCATCGGCTTCATCATCGGTCCGGCTCTGGGCGGCTTCCTCGGTGGCATCGACCTGCGCCTGCCGTTCTGGGTGGCGGCCGGCCTCGCGCTGACCAACTTCCTGTATGGCTTCTTCATCCTTCCGGAATCGCTGCCGCCGGAAAAGCGCGCCGCGCGCTTCGAACCGCACACCGCGCATCCGCTGGGCGCGATGAAACTCCTGCGCCGCAACCCGCAAGTGTTCGGCCTGTCGATCGTGATGTTCACGTTCTACCTGGCCCACTACGTGCTGCAGACCGTGTTCGTGCTCTATGCCGACTACCGTTACCACTGGGGGCCGCAGCAGGTGGGTTATGTACTCGCCCTGGTCGGCGCGTGCGACGGCACGGTCCAGGCCTTCCTCACCGGCCGCCTGGTGACGCGCTTCGGCGAGCGGCGGGTGATGCTGGCGGGCCTGGTCTTCGGCGCGACCGCCTTTGCCGTGATGGGGTTCGCCTCCACCGGCTGGGCCTTCCTGATCGGCATCCCGCTGATGTCGTTATGGGGACTTGCCGGGCCGCCCATCCAGTCGATCATGACCCGGCACGTGGCGCCCGACGAGCAGGGCCGCCTGCAGGGAGGCGTCACCAGCCTGGGCAGTTTCGCCGGCATCTTCGGCCCCTACCTGTTTGCCCAGATCTTCGCCTTCTGGATCGATCCAGTCCGTACCCTGCATGTGGCAGGCATGCCGTTCCTGGTCGCGGCCGCCCTCATCGTCGTGGGCCTCGTGGTCGCCGCGCGGGCCACCAAGGGGGAGCCCGAGCCCGCCATGAGCCCTGAAAACGTGAGCTAATCCACAAACTTCATCGTATGATGTGCCCCGAATCGGCAACTTGACGCGACCGTCGGGGCGAGCGTTTGGACAACCAGCTCTGGGAAAGCAAGTATCACGAAGCCGTGGAGCGGTTGACCCGTGAAGAGGCGCACTGGCGCACCGCGGAGTCCCTGCTGCGCCAGCTGGTTGGCTGTCTTGGCCGTGTCGCGCATGGCGCGAACGACCAGGTCGATCCGCATATCGAACGCCTTTCCGCAGCCCTTACCGGGCCGATGGAACCGATTGCCCTCGAGCCCCTGGTGAACGGCCTGGCCGAGGCGGTCCACGCCCTGGGCGAACAGCCCGCCATGGCCTACCAGGAGCGCTCCATTTCCATCGGCCGTCCCAAGAGGACAGAGCACGGATCGTCCGTGCAGTCGTCGCTGAGCCGGCTGGTCGACCGCATCGTGGTACTGCCCCGCCTCGCGGATCGTGCACAGGACCTGCGCCTCCAGGTAGCCGATGCGGGCGACCTCGTGGCGCTCGCTGCCTGCGGCGACCGCCTCGCCGATCTCATCAACGAACAGCGCATCGGCCTGCAGCGCGAGATCGACGCGTTGCAGGTCGTGCTCCGCCATGTCACCGGCCGTCTCGACGAGATGAGCCAGTACATGTCGCGCGAGCTGGCCGACCAGTCCACCGGCGAGTCGAATGGACAGGCGCTGGACGCCTCGGTGGCACACGAGATGCGCCTGCTCAGCGAAGCCGCCCTCGAGATCGACGATGCGCACGAACTGCGCGAGCGCGTGAACCGCAGCCTCGAGACGATCGCGCTCTGCTTCCGCGATTTCCGCGACCGCGAAAGCGCGCGCCTCACCGCGTATCGGGAGCGGGCCGAGAAGATGCGCCAGCGCATTGAACAGCTGGAGACCGAGCGCAACGCCTTGCAGCGTTCGCTCGAGCGCGAACATGAGCTCGCGCAGACCGACACGATGATCGGCATGCCGAACCGGCTGGCCTACGAGAAGCGGATCGAGGGCGCCTTCGAGGCCTGGCAGGCTACCTCGCGCCCCCTCAGCATCGCGGCGATCGATATCGATCACTTCAAGAGCATCAACGACACCTACGGCCATACGGCCGGCGACGCCGTCCTGCGCATCATTGGCCAGGCCTTGTTGAAGCACGTGCGCCCGCGCGACTTCGTGGCGCGCTACGGTGGCGAGGAGTTCATCGTGATCTTCGAAGACACCGACGAGGCCGAATCGCTCCAGGTGTGCGAGCGCCTGCGCGGCAAGATCCAGCACCTCGCCTTCCACGCGAGCCGCCAGCCGGTACGCGTCACCGCGTCGATCGGACTCGCGCAGTTCCAGCCCGGCGACACGCCGCAGTCGGTGTTCGATCGCGCGGACCTGGCCCTGTACACGGCGAAGAACGGCGGAAGGAATCGCTGCGTAGCAGGCTGACGCCCATCTGTAGGAGCGCGCCTTGCGCGCGACAGCTGTTGAGGCCGTGAGCAACAGGCCCTGCTGCTCTTCGCGAACAGCTGTCGCGCGCAAGGCGCGCTCCTACACACGATCCAAGACTACGCCGCAACTCCGAACAGCCGCCCCACCCCCGCCGTAAGCGCCATCGCCAACGCCCCCCAGAACACCACACGCGCGACGCCGCGCCCTATCGATGCACCGGCCATGCCCGCGGAAACCGCACCGAGTATCGCCAGGGCCAGCAAGGACACGCCCACGGTCACCGGCGCCGCCAGTTCCCGCGTGGACAGCGCCACGGCGAGGATCGGCAGAATGGCACCGCTGGCAAAGCTCACCGCCGAGGCGGCGGCGGCCTGGAGTGGACGCGCCGCCGTCGTCACCGAAAGGCCCAGCTCGTCGCGCGCATGGGCCTCCAGCGCATCATGGTCCATCAGCTGCTCCGCCACGCGGCCTGCCAGCTCACGATCGAGCCCTCGGCGAACGTAGATCTCGGTCAGCTCCTTGTGCTCACCCTTCGGGTCCTCGCGTAGTTCCCGCGACTCCAGGGCCAGCTCTGCCTTCTCGCTGTCCGCCTGGGAACTCACCGATACGTACTCGCCCGCGGCCATCGACATGGCACCGGCAACCATCCCTGCGACGCCCGCGATCATGATGTCCGACGCGCCTGTCTGCGACGCCGAAGCCACGCCGACGACCAGGCTGGCCGTGGAGAGGATGCCGTCGTTGGCCCCGAGCACCGCGGCACGCAGCCACCCGATGCGGTCGAGCCGATGCTTTTCGCGGTGCCGTGTTCGCAAGATCATGCGTTCTCCTCTTCACCGCCAGCCCGGCGCCATGCTAACCGGGAACGCCGTCGACGCGCCGCCAACGACACCGCACAATATGCCGCCGCGGCCAGCCGGCCGCCCATCACCAGAAGAGCCCACGACCCCATGTCCATCTCCATGTACCAGACCTGCGTGCCCGTCCTCGTCCGCGCGCTGACCAACCTTTCCGGCGTGCTCGCGAAGGGTGCGGCGCATGCCGCCGAGCGCAAGATCGACGATCACGTGATGCTGACCACGCGCATCACGCCCGACATGTTCCCGCTGGCTCGCCAGGTACAGATCGCAACGGATATGGCGAAGGGCGCGGCCTTTCGTCTGGCCGGCCAGGACGTGCCGAAGATGGAAGACAACGAGACCACCTTCGACGAACTGCAGAAGCGAATCGCTCACGTGATCGACCTGCTGAAGGGCTTCAAGCCGGAACAGATCGACGGCAGCGAAGACCGCGACATCCTGCTGCAGATGCGCACTGGGGAGATGCACTTCCGCGGGCAGGATTACCTGCTCGGCTTCGTGCTGCCGAACGTGTATTTCCATTCGACCACGGCTTACGCGATCCTCCGCGGTGCGGGCGTGGCGCTGGGTAAGACGGATTTCATCGGCAAGCCGTAAGACCGGACGGGTCGCTGCCCCTCCCCTCCCCTTGCAAGGGGAGGGGCAACGGCCCCTCTCCACCAGCCCTAAACAAATTCCTCAAAAGCCGGATTACTTCCCCGATGCCCCTGACTCCAGGGGGCGCTCCATTATCGGCAAGGGGAAGGTTTCATGGTCGGCATCGTCACTGGAAGTGGTCTGGGGCTGGGCAATTCGTCGCTACAGACCTTGGGAGACAAGGGCCTCATCGGGAACCCCTCCGAGGGCAAGACCGGCGAATCGGTCTATGTGAATGCCGCCAACGGCAACGTGATCATCCGCGACCAGGACGAAATGCTCCTGGGCACGGGCCTGGGCGCCGCGATCTTCCGCTCCTATAACACCCTTGACGGAAAGTGGCGCGAGGGCGCCACGCCGACCGTCGCTGGCCTGACCGGCACCCTGAACACCGCCGGCAGCACAGTCACGCGCACGGACTGGGACGGCTCGGCCATCGTCTACACCTGGGACGCCAGCCGTTCGGCCTATGTGTCGGCCGCTCCCGGGGCCGCCAGGCAGACGATCACCGGCGACGGCGCGCATTGGACCTTGCACGACGATGGTTCGCATGTCCTGGAAACCTACGAAGCCACCACGAGCGGGCGGCTGGTCACCCGGAGCGACGTAGACGGCAACGCCACCACCTACACCTACAACGCAGCGGGACTGCTGGCGAAGGTGACCACGGCGGGTAACGAAAGCGTCAGGCTGGACTATGACGCATCGAACCGCCTGGTTTCCCTCACGTCCACCTATACCAATGCGGATGGCACGCTGGTGACGGCGACGGGAACGCGTTACGGCTACGACAGCGCCGGGCGGCTGACCTCGGTTACCGTGGACCTCAGCCCTGAGGACAGCAGCGTCGCGGACGGCAACGTTTACGTCACCTCGTACGGCTACGACGGCAACACACTTTCGTCGATCGCCCACCCGGACGGCGACACGCTGAGTTTCCATGGCGGTCTCGTTCAGGAAAATACGCCGCTTGGCGCCGAGTGGATAATGAGCGTCTACGGCTCCGGTGCGTCGATAACGGATTCCGATGGCAATACCCTCGAATCCTATACGTACGCCACCGACGGCCAGGGCCGACTCACCGACCTGATCAAGGGCGGGGTCGCGCACAGCCATTACGACTACGACACGGCAGGCCACGTCATCCGCTCAGTGGATGCCATGGGCCTGGTCACCGTTTATGCGTACGACGCGGACGGCAACCTTACCCGTACCGTCGATTCTGCCGGCAACGTGGTCGGTCGCACCTACGGGGCACACGACGAGCTGCTCAGCGAGTGGCGATACACCGCAGCTGTCACGATGGACGCGACAAACTCGCCCGTTATCAGCGCGGGCACGAAAACCACGCAGAGCCTTGTCCACTACGCCTACGACGCGGAGCAGCACCTGCGCTTCACGGTCACAGCCGAGGGTCGCGTCACCGAGTACCGGTACAACGCCGAAGGCCAGCAAACATCGAAGATCGTGTACTCCAAGGCGAAGTACCCAGTAGACGCGGCGCCGCAAGCGGTGGAAACGGAGGCCATGCTCACGAGCTGGCTCACGACCATCGATCTGTCTGCGTCGCAGCGCACCGATTTTCAATACGACTTCCGCGGGCAGGTCAGTCTCGTAACCACCTACGGTACGACCAACGCCGACGGAACGGGCTCGCTCACCGGGGACCTCCTGCAAACCCGGTATATCTATGATGCCCATGGCCGCCTGATCCAGCGCTACGCGGGCACTGGCGCATCGATCCGCGTGGAAAGCGACACCTACGATGGCCTTGGCCGGCGCACCAGCACGACGGCCAGCGACGGCGCCGTGACGCTCTACCAGTACAGCCAGTCGCTTCGAACGATGGTGCAGCGTTTCGCCAACGGATTGGTACGCACCTCCGCCTACGACAGCGAGGACAGGTTGATCTCGCTGGTGGACAGTGGCGGTGCGGGGACAGTAGCCAAGACTACCTACGCCTACGATGCCGTGGGCCGCCTCGTGTCGATGACGGACCCCAGCGGCGGCGTTCATACGTACGGGTACGACACACGGGGACGTAAAACGACGGAAATCGACCCGACCGGCAAAGTTACCGCTTACATATACGATGACCTCGATCGCCTGACATCGACGATCATCTATGCCAAAGCGGCGGACGATGCCACGCGTAATCAGTTGAGCCATAACGGCGCGATCAATCTGCCGCTCACTACCGCGGACCGCCGCACCTTATATCTTTACGACACCAGTGGCCGTCTCGTTAAAACCGTGGACGCCGAAGGTGGAGTGATCGACAACATCTACGACGCCAGCGGACGGCTGGTACAGACGATCGCTCGGACCAACCGGCTGGACATGTCGACGTTGGGCACTATGCCGAGCCTGGCCGATGCCACCACCGTGGCCAGTCCGTTCACGGATCGTAGCACTCGCTACTTCTATGACAGGGACGGCTTGCAGATCGCCAAGCTGGATGCGGAAAACAATCTTTCCGAATCGCGGTATAACGCCGCCGGCCAGCTTGTCGAAACCATCAAATATTCGACGCCGGTTGCAAGCTATGAACGAGACAAGGATCTAGAAGCGCTTCGCCTATCGGCAGCCCCTGCCTCGGCAGATATACACGCATTTTACACCTACGACGACCGTGGGCTGCTGACAAGCGAGGTCGAAGGTGAAGGCAACCTCACCACCTATACCTATGATGCCTTTGGGAACGTTGCTTCGCGCAGCCAAGGGGCGAGGGTAGCGCTGACTAGTACTATCAGCTTTCAAGTGACAATCCTTGGCGGCAGCGGGCAGAGCCACGTAACGGTTTACGTAGACGGCGTCTCGGCGGGATCGCAGCTTGTGTACTTGCCGAGTACTCAGACCTGGGGATTCATGTCAATCGCCGTGTCGCCGTTCGCAGACCATGTGATTTCGTTTGCCGCCGACGACGGAGTTCCCTTGGAGGTGTCCAACGTCTCTTTAAGCGGTAAATCCATCCCACCATCAACGTCCGATCAAGGCTCGATCTCATTCCTAGTGGATTCTCAGACCTTGCTGAATGGGCATAGCACGACACCTACAGACATCACTACCTATAGCTACGACCCCGCCGGGCGGCTGCTGCAGACCACTACGAGGGCGGCGGATCGCCAGGACGGCAGTACTCATTATCTTTATGACTCCATGGGGCAGGTCATCGAAGAGCGCGGCCCTGACCACACCGCGATGTATCGCTATGACCTCGAGGGTCATGTCATCGCTCGGCTTGATGGGCGCGGCGTGGACGCGCTTGACGCGTTGGGCATTTCCCCTTCGCCTGCGCAAACGGAATCGGTCTGGTCGGCGTGGGCCACACACTTTGCATATGATGCCGCGGGTCGTCAAATCAGTGTGACCGACGCCAATGGAGGCCGGACTGTCTTCTTCTACGACGCCGACGGAAGACTCAAAGCGCAGGTCAACGCGCTTGGCGAGGCGAGCCTGCGCGATTACGACAGCTTCGGCAATCTCGTGCGTACCACGGCTTACGGCCGGCGCCTTGCCGCTGGAGTGACGGCGCTTCTGACTGGCGGTTCCTTCGACGCGTCAACGCAAACAATGCTGGCTTCGGTCGATGGCGACGATGCCAGCGTCACCAGGATGAGCTATACGGCAACCGGCCGGTTGGCCGAAGTCGACAGCCCGCTAGGTCATTTCATCCGTTACACGTATGACGCATTCGGCGACACAACAGAGACGCTTTCCCAGATCGATACTACGCGAACAACCCGTACGGTTTCCACGTTCGATCGACTTGGCCATACGTCTAGCATCATGGTCGACGCTGACGGTCTACAGCTCACGACCACCTACCAGTACGATGCATTTGGTCATCTTCGGACTTCGATGGATCCTGCGTGGATATCGCGATCGTGGACCTATGACAGGGACGGCAATCTAGCGTCCGCTTCTATTGGAAGCTACCTCCATTTGTCATACACCTATGATGCTCTTGGCCGCGTGCTGACGAGTACAGACCTTACTGGGTACTCGACGAGCTATGAGTATCTGCATGAAGGCGGCATTCGTATTACCACGACCGGAGGCATCGTCACCACACGGGTACTCGACGCGAACGGCCAGACCATTTCAGTGACCGACGGCGAAGGTAACACCACTCATTACACGTACGACAGCGAAGGGAACCTGCTTTCCACCACGGACACGGCAGGCACCTCAACGACCGAATACGACAAGGTCGGACATGCCCTTCGGACCACCGATGCCGCGGGTCATGCTGTAGCGTACACCTACGATGCCATCGGCCGCGTGCTCACCCGGACGGCTGATCCTGACGGCTTAAAGCTCACGACAAGCTACACCTACGACGCGCACGGCAATGCGTTAACCACGACGGATCCTGCCGGTCGCAAGGTGACCAACCATTACGACCTGGAAAACAACGTCGTATCGATGGTGGTCGATGAAGGTGGCCTCGGCCTCACCACGACCTTCGTTTACGATGCGTCGGGGCATGTGGTACGCAAGACGGAAGGCGATGCCTCGGCTCCGGCAAGGGTGACTCAGTACATTTACGACGGCGCCGGCCGTCTGGCATCGACTGTGGTCGATCCTGACGGCTTAAAGCTCAGCACGACCTACACATACGACGGCGCTGGCAACGTCATCGCCCTGCGCGATCCAGCAGGAAATATCTCACGTACGGTTTATGACAATAGCGGGCGGGTTGTTTACACGATCGACCCTCGTGGTGCGGTCGTACATATAGAGTACGACATTATGGGCAACGTCGTCGTGAAGCGGACGGCTTACGCGACGTTAATCGATCCATCGATCTATGCGAATCAGGCGCCAACTGAGTTCGACGTATCGCAAAGGGTGCAGACCTCTATAGGAGACCACGTTACCCGCTACGCCTACGATGAAGACAAGCGACTTCGCTTCACTCAGCAGCCTGACGGGTTCGTCACCGAACTAACCTATGACCGCGATGGCCACGTGGTCCGCAGCGGCACGTACGCTCAGCCGATCGATCTCCCCTGGTCCTTCGTAGTCCCCTCTGTCGCGCAGGCTGTAACTAACGTTCCCGAGCGCGCCACGCGTTACGTGTACGACTCAGCAGGTCGACAGGTCTACGCAATCGATCCCGCGGGCGGTGTCAAGGCGACTACATACGATGCGTCGGGCCTGGTCACGTCGACCACGGCATATGCCACGGCCTATACCGGCAGCACGGCCAGCCTGACCGACCTGCAAACCTGGGCGCAGGCTCACGGTACGGGCAACCGGGTTACCCGCAACGTTCTCGACGCTGCCGGTCGTAGTGCATATATTGTCGACGCGGCTGGCCGCGTCACAGCCTACACCTACGACGCCTCAGGACTGGTCACGTCCACAACGGTGTATGCCGCCGCCTATACCGGCACCACGGCCAGCCTCGCTGACCTGCAAGGCTGGACGCAAGCGCATGCCGCGGGCAGCCACGTCAGCCGCAACGTCTTCGACGCCGCCGGCCGCAGCGCATACGTCGTTGACACCGCGGGCCGCGTCACGGCCTATGCCTACAACGCCCTGGGTCTGGTCACGTCCACCACGGTATTTGCCGCAACCTATACCGGCGCCACGGCGAGCCTCGCTGACCTGCAAGGCTGGGCGCAGGCGCATGGCGCAGGCAGCCACGTTACGCGCAACGTCCTCGACTCGGTCGGCCGCACCGTGTATACCGTTGACGCGGCGGGTTACGTTACGGCGTACGCCTATGACGCCTTGGGCAACATCATCGAACAGCGCCGCTACGCCGCGGCGGTCATGGTCAATGATGGCGCCACGCCGGCGACTCTCGCTGCGCTGGTCAGCGGCGTCGCCTTCACTCGTACCCTGATGGGATACGACAAGGCCGGCCACCTCACCTCGCGTACCGATGCCAGCGGCGCGGTCACGCGCTACGGCCTGGATGCATTCGGCCTTGCGGTCACCGAGACCGACGCCGACGGCACAACCGATGCGGTCACCATCGTGCGCACGTACGACGGAGATGGCGACCTGCTCACCGAGACGCGCGCGGGCAGCACCACGCAGTACGTCTACGACGCGGACGGCCGGCGCATCCAGACGATCGATCCGCGCGGCGTAGCCCTGGCCGATCGCGCCAACAACACGGCCCAGGTCCTCGCCCTGCGTAAGCAGCTGGGTGTGGTCGACACTGCCGGCAACGGCAAGGCCGGGGCAAACCTGACCGATGCGGACATCGCGCGACTGCGCTCGTTCTTCACTACGTTCACGGATTACGATGCGGCCGGGCGCGTGGTGTCGACCCGCTCGCCATACGGCGCCCTGACCACCGGCCAGCCGAGCTATGCCACGGTCACCACCACTTACGACGCCTTCGGTGACGCGGTGAAGGTGGTCGATGCCCGCGGTGGCGTGGGTTATTTCTATTACGACGCGATGGGCCGCGTGGTCGGCCAGGTCGATCCAGCCGGGCACTACACGCAGACGGTACGCGATATCTTCGGCAACACGGTGACGATCAACGCCTATGCGGGTGTGTCTTCTCCGATCGACCCGTTTGTGCCGCCGGCCGGTGTCGGCACCCTGGCCACCACCACGCTGACCTATGACGTCCTCAACCGCCTCATGTCGACCACGGACGCCGTGGGCGGTGTTGAGTCGTACACCTACGACATCTTCGGCAACCGAGCGAGCCTGACCAACAAGCTCGGCGGCGTGACGACCTACACCTACGACGCCCTGGGCCACGTGCTCAGCGAGACGCTGCCAATCACGACGACGAACAGCGCCGGCCAGGCGATCGCGGTGGTCAACACCTACGAATACGACGCACGGGGCAACCGTACTTTCGCCCGCCTGGGTGCCGGCTCCGCGGAAGAGCGCGACACCCTTTACCGCTACGATGACCGTAACCTGCTGATCGCCACGTACACCGGCGATCTCAGTCACATCAACCACGACGGCACCTCCGGCGACGGCGTGGGCGTGGTGATCGAGCAGCGCAGCTACGACCTGCGCGGCAACCTGGTTGCCGTCGCCCGCGGCGCACTGCCGGACGCCCTCGCCGGAGCGCATACGCCCACCACGTATTATTACTACGACGCGGCGAATCGCCAGGTCGGTCAGATCGCTCCCGATGGCGGCTACGTGCAGACCGTTTACGACGCGGCCGGCAACAAGATCAAGTCGCTCGCTTACCTCTCGCCGGTGACCAATGTCGGCGGCCTCACCCCGCCGGCCCTGCCGCTGGCACCGCCCTATGCCCGCGAGACCGATTACACCTACGACGCGGCCAACCGCCTGATCGGCCAGTACCAGCCGAACGTCGTCATCGCCCAGGCGCAGGCGAACGCGGACGTCAGCACCAAGTTCGAACAGACCACCGGCATCACCCAGAGCTGGACCTACGACGCGAGCGGCCAGCTGGTCAGCCACACCGACGGCGCCGGCCATGTGACCCGGACCTGGTTCGACGCCCTGGGCCACGCCATCCTCAGCATCGATGGCGACGGTTATCCCACGGTGTGGACGCGCGATGCCGACGGCAACGTGCTGACCGAAACGCGCTACGCCACGAAATATGCCGGCGATCCGGCTGCGATCACGAACCCTTCGGCAGTCGCCTGGGCCACCAGCGCGAGCGACCGCCTGACTGTCTACACCTATGATGCCAACGGCCGCGTGCTTACCCAGACGGTGAAGGGCGTAAGCTATGGCGCGGTCAACGCCAACGGCGGGCTCAGCCAGGCCGTGGGCGATGCAGTGACCACTTATGCGTATGACGCAGCCGGCAACCTGCTGCGCAGGACCGACGCCAACGGCAGCGTATTCACCTTCACTTACGACGCCGCCGGCCGCGAGCTGACCGAGTCCTCGCCGGCATTCACCGACTACGCAGGACATGTGGTCCAGGTGACCACCTCATACGCTTATAACGCGCACAACGACGTGGTGAGGGAGACCCGCAGCGGTGGCCCGACCAACGCCGACCAGGTCAGCACCTACCGGTATGACGATCTGGGTCATCTTGTCAGCAAGACCAATGCCGCCGGCGTCACCACGACGATGGCCTACGATGCCTGGGGCAACATGGTCCGCATGACCAGCCCGCTGACCAGCATCAATGGCACCCAGCAGCAGGTGGTGACCATCAGCTACGACGCGATGAACCGCGAGGTCGCGCGAACCACGACGGTGGGTTCGGTGTCCGGCCAGGTCCGCAACACCCGCTACAACGTATTCGGCGAGGTGACCGGGCGCGGCATCGGCGGCGTCTACCAGGAGCAGACCGAGTACGACCTGGCGGGTCGCGTGCTGCGTACCAACGCCGACCAGGGCCGGCCGAAGATCTACCTTTACGACGGCAACGGTAACGCCACTTTCGAGATCGAATCGCAGACGGTCGATCTCATGGCGGTCAACGTCCTGCTGGCCTCGGGGCTGACCGACAAGGATTCCATCTTCCAGACCCAGAACCTGGCCTGGACGATGACCGTTTACGACGGCAAGGACCAGGTCGTCGACGTCATCCAGCCCACCATGGACCTGAGCACCGCCTATCTCGCCTTGCAGGCACAGCAGGTGCCGGGCGGTGGGCCGGGGCAGATCAGCGTGGACGTGGGTGGGCCGGTGGGCCGGCCCGTGCAGGTGCCGATAGTCGATGCCACGAATGCGCTCACGGTATCACCGGGAGGCAATGCCGCAGGCTCGATCGTGGGCTCTACGCGCCTGGAGCACTCCGGTGGATGGACGACCTTCCCGAGCAGCTATCTTCTCGACCTGTCGCTACCCGACCTGTCGGCGGTTTTTGGCGCCTACCAGTTACGTGTCGTCATCCGCCCGAATACGTCCGGTCCGATCGAGCGGGTTTTCACGGGTCCTCCGTACAGCCTGACGAGCTTCCCCATCAACATGAGTGGTGCGTGGGTGCCCAGCGGCACCAGCGCCAACCAGTGGGTTGCCAGCATCTCCTATTCCGTCGACGTATATGTCACCCCGCGCGGCTTCCCGGAGCAGCTGATCAGCAGCGCCACCTCATCGGTTGCCACCGGCAGTTATACGCAGGCGATCGTGTCCGGGGGCTCCGGATTCGCGAGCGTGGGCAACGCGTCCATGAATGTCGCGCCGAGCCTTGGCTCTCCGAAGCTCCGGCTCTCCTCCGCCGATAGTGGCCAGTTCATTGCCCACAGCGCGGCGGACCAGATCTACATCCGTCCCAACGGGACGAGTTTGCCGTACGCCAACCCGCCGATCGTCGGCAATCCGGCCTATGTGGACCTCGGTTTCCTCCCCGCCGGGAACTACGACGTGATCTACGTCTCGGCACGCACGGATGGACAGGGGCTCAACCGTCTCGACAAGTACCTGTTGAACATGGGTCCGCCGCCGTCCCTGAGTGGACAGAGCTCGGTGGGCTCGGGCGCACCTCCCGCGACGCAGGTGAGTGGTGCCGGCACCTTCATCATGACGGCCGATGCCCTGGTGGGCGTGGACATGTTCACGTCCACCAACGTGCGCGCATATCGCGCCACGCTCTCGTATCGTCCTTGGGGGTCCACCGGTGCATTCCTCACCGCGCCTGCCTCGGCGCCATACGCACCCGGCACAGGAGCTATGTCGCTAGCCGGCATCGCGAACGGCGACTACAACGTCGTGGTGACCCTGTTCGATGCGGCCGGCAACCCGTTGCAGCAGCTCAGCGGACGGATGATCAAGGGCAACGATGCGCTCATATCGCTGTCTTATCCCGCGCCTGCGAATAACAACATTACGCTCACTAACCTGCCGCCTGGCGCCCAGACTGCGAACATCGTGTTTACGAGCCCAGGCAAGACTCCGATCAGCACCGGCAACCTGACCATCGCCACGCCGGGCAGCCTGGCCTGGACGATGCCGCAGTCCATGCTTGACGCGTCCGGCTCGCTGACCAACTGGACGATGACCGTCACCTTGACGGACGGCCGCGTGCAGCCGCCGACGACGTACCAAGCAGGCGGCAGCATCTGGGTCGGCCCGAATCGTGTGCAAGTTCCTTTTGGCGTGACCGTGTCCGGCAATCTGTACACGCTGGATTTCAATCCTGTCACACCGGCCAATCAGCCGATCGCCAGCGGTCAGTACATGGTGCTGCGCTTCTGGCCAGACGGCACGGACATCGCCGCCGATCCGTCGAAAATCCAGCGCCGAGTGATCCAGAAGAATCCAAACGGACACTACGTGTGGGATAGCCTCGATCTCGATCCCAATACGACCTACGCCTACAACTACGACGTTTACGCCACGCTGTCCGAGACCCAGAACGAAACGCCGGCAACGAGCCTGTCGCGGAGCAACGGTTACTTCACCCCAAAGAACTCGACGACCAACAAGGAAGCACACTGGGTCATCGACCATATCAACGACAACCAGCGTACAGTTCACCGCAAGCAGTCGTGGGACGCCTTCGGCGACATCGTCAGCGAGACCGACGGCAACGGCCATACCACCGACCTGGCCTACAACACCCTGGGCAAGCTGGTCACCCGTACCGAAGCCTCGGTATCGGTCACCTACGCTAACGGCTACCAAGCGCTCGTCAGGCCGACCACGCAATACCTCTACGACCGGATTGGCCGCCAGGTGGCCGTGATTGACGCCAACAACCACGTTACCACGCAATCGTGGAACAACGCGTTGAACAAGGTGGAGATGGAGTTCCACGCGGATGGAGGCGTTGTCTCGCACCAGTACGACGCCCTGGGCAATGAACGCGTACGCACGACCGCGCTTGGTATTGGGCTGCTCGGCGCCACCAGCGCTCGGCGCACTGACTACACCTACGACTCCCTCAACCGCCTGGTTCGGGCCGACGGCCCGATGGTCAATGGCCAGCGGCCATTCGATACCTACACGTACGACGAGTTGGACCGACGCATCTCGCACACAAACGTGCTCGGGACCGATACGGTGACCTTCGACGTGGAAGGCAACGTCAGTGCGGTAACCTCGGCCGCGGGTCGTACCACGACCTACACCACCGTTTGGAATGCCTCATTGGCCGGTGGCCTCGGCGGGTGGGTACAGACCACCACGTTACCTTACAACATGGCTTCTACATACGCCGAAGATCATGTCGTGCATACCTTGGTGGATGTAAGCAACTCGTTCGGACAGGCCCTGAGCCATACCGACGGTGGCGGCCATAGCTACACCTTCACCTACTACTTCAACGGGCTTCTGAAGCAGCAGGGCAACAGTGCCTACACGTACTACAACAACGGCCTGCTTCGTACGATCACCGATGACGTCACCGGTATTCGTGAAACCTTCGAGTACGACAACAATGGCAACGTCACGTTCGACAGCCTGACCAATCGCGGCGCGAACTGGGCTTTCCAGCAGAGCGTGTCCACCTACGACGCGCTCAACCGCCTCGTGAAGGTGCAGGATCCGCGCTACAACATCGACTACGAATACGACGCCGTCGGCAACCGCATTCACATGAAGTCCGTGTACACCGATGGGCTTGGCAAGGCCAATCAGGTACAGGACTACTGGTACGAGTACGACATGATGAACCGGTTCACGGTCACCATGGGTCAGCTCGCCGGCAACGTGCGAGGCACTAGCCAGACGGATACCACGGCACACGTGATAGCAGGGAGCGGCGGCGATGGCATCCTTATCGGCTACGATGCCTTCGGCCAGCGGGTGAGCGCCACCTACGCCTACGATAATCACAACGAACGCTACGATTACGATGCCGGCGGTTACCTTACCGTCACCACGATCAGGAATGCCAGTGGCGCCGTCACGGGAACGGCCATTCGTACCAACGACCTGGCCGGTCGCGTGACGGAATACGTCGAGAGCAGCGGCGGAACTACCGTGCAGGACATCACGCACGTGTATGACGCCGACAGCCTCGTGACCAAGGATATCGATAACGTCGCTTCCGCCACGATCGGCCATGAAACCGGAACGGCCACGGGTCGCCTTGCGGACGGTACCGTCAAGGAGACGAACACGTATGGCCAGTCTGCAGTAACCACCACGACGTACAACTACGTGTGGTTCGACTCCGAGAAGCAAAGCGAGATCCATGTTGGTGGCAGCTTCACTGGCGGACCGCAATGGAAGCCTGGCCTTTCGAAGTTTACCTACGACACCGAAGGGCGCCTGGTCTCGGCGATCGACGTGGTGGGTCAGCGTGCATTCCAGTACCAACTCGACGCCGAGGGCCGCGTGCTCCAGCGAGACGAGTTGCTCAACGTGCAACTGGATACCAACGGAAATGTGAAGTACGGCGACGCAAACCGTTCGCATGCGTACTACTACATGGACGGCAACCAGATCGGCAATGTGGGCAACGATGGCCCCGAACGCATCGACTACGCGCGCGAACTGGCCGAGCATATGCAGCAGACGGCCAACAAGGACGACAGCCACAAGCGCTTCACGCCGGTTGCCTTCGCGGACTTCGACGCAAACTACCAGCCAATCAACAGCACGTATCCGGGCACCGCGCCCACCAGCTACATCGTGCACGCCAACGACACACTCACCAGCATCGCCCAGGCGATCTGGGGTGATTCGAGCCTGTGGTGGATGCTGGCCGATGCCAACAACCTGACCCTGGATTCGCCCCTGGTACCGAACACGGTACTGACGGTGCCGAACAAGGTCACCAATATCCACAACAACAGCACCACGGTGCGTCCGTACGACCCCGGTAAGGCCATCGGCAACACCCAGCCGACCATGCCCGATCCGCCACCGCCCCCGGCTCCGCCGAAGCCTCATGGAGGCGGTTGTGGCGGGTTGCTTCAGATCGTCGCGATCGTAGTGGCGGTGGTCGCGACAATTTACACGGCCGGCGCGGCAGCGGGTCTACTGAGCGCAGCGGCTTCGGCGGCCGGAGCGACCGCCGCGACAGGCGCGGCGGCGCTCGCAGGTTCCTTCGGAGTGGGCGTTGCCATCGGCACTGGAGCCATTGCGGGTGCGGTGGGAGCCATTGCCGCCCAAGGCGTACTTATCGCAGGAGGGGCACAGAACGGTCTCGACTGGAAAGGCGTGGCCATGGGAGCTATCGGCGGGGCAGCAACCGCGGGCATCGGAAGCTCCTTTAGCGTCGGCGGCAAGACCCTGGCCCAAGCCGTTAGTAGCGGAAGCGGCGGGATCGGCGCTGCCGCGGCGTGGGGCGCGGGGAGCGCCGCGGCTTCCTCAGTGGCCGATTCAGTTCTCGGATTGCAGTCGTTCAGTTGGCGTAATGTCGCCGCCTCGGCGGTATCTTCAAGCGTGTCCTATGGTGTAAGCCACGAGACGCAGGGATGGGGCGGCAATGCCGGACTTGTCACCACCGGTCTGGCCGCCGGGACGGCAAGTGCGGCCGTCCGGGGCAATCTCTCGCAGAGTTGGCAGGGAATCACGCAGGATGTGGTCGGAAGCACCATCGGCAACTCGATCTCCGACGAGATCGCGAGCCGTCAGATGGGCCCCGCCATCCCGCTGGATCCTCTGGACTTTAGCGACGATTACGCGATCGATCCCGAATT
Organism: Luteibacter sp. SVR4-7G; assembly: GCF_056755555.1. Lineage (NCBI taxonomy): Bacteria > Pseudomonadati > Pseudomonadota > Gammaproteobacteria > Lysobacterales > Rhodanobacteraceae > Luteibacter > Luteibacter sp. SVR4-7G. The sequence continues at coordinate 45,244 of NZ_JBPGXO010000028.1, forward strand.
TTCCGTCCAGACCGATGGACTGATTGCTCAAGGCCAGGCCCGCGCGTCCCTCGCACAACAACCAGTCGATACTGCGAGAAATGACCAGCGGCTGGGAGTTGCGTCCAGCGATCTGTCGACTGGCACGGCATTGCAGCCGGGCTCTGTCTCCGGACCGACGATTCAATGGCGACCCGAACTTGATCCGGATATTGTGGACTTCGGCACGCTCAGCCCCGTAGCGGCGCAGATTGATCCATCGGACAAGCTTCAGTATGCCTTCACGCACCAGGATGAGATGTGGGGAGCGTTCGGGGGGGGCTTCGTGCAAGGCGTCGACAGTGCCCTTCGACCGGTCGGGACCTATATCGGTCAGGAAGCGGCAAAGTATTCGTTGGGTCAATACAACCAGACCACGCTCGGTCGATTGGGAGATTTCGTGCTCAGCGAGGAGCTCGATGGGGCCCCGCAGACCCGCGGATTCCTTGATGCTGTGAATGGTACTTACCACGGCATAATCGACGACCCCGGCAATGCGATCAGTGAGGGATATGAATTTGCGAAGGGCGTGGCAGTTAGCGCGGGCGCCGCATTAGGCGATTGGCTCAACCGGAGCAGCCCGGCCGAGATTGCGCAAGGTGCGGGTGTTGAGGCTGGTAAGTTGGCCGCACTGGATGGAGTCGGAAAGATTATCGACCTCGGGGCGGCTGCGGGAGGCCTAGTCACCCGTGGCACGCGCGCAGCCGAAGGACTCAGCGATGTTTCCGATGTCGACGTACTGACAGACGCAGAGAGGATTGCACAAGCTCAGCAGAGGCAGTTCCAAATGCTGAAGGACAACGTGGGATACAACATCAGTCCCACTTCGTGGAACCAGTTCCCGACAATTGGTCTAAAGGAGACGTATCTGACCGACTTTTCTGGGATTAGCAGATATCTCAAACCCGCATCTGGTCAAACGGAAATGACGATCTCTGGTGACTTAGCCTCCCAAATTGAAAGTGGGATGGGACTGGAGCGCGGCTCGCTCCAAGATGGTTTCGTTGTGCGTCGAGTCGCCGGCATCACCGAGAGAAGTCCAGCAAGTCCCCTTCAAGGAAACTCATATTTTCGAGGCCCTGGCCTGCATCTTCCGGATGGTTCCCCTGAAATGATAGTTTCACCCATTCCGACAGTCGACAATGATCGCGTCATGTCTATTCTCAAGGTGCACGTCCGATGAAGTATCCCAAAAATGCAGTGATCGTCAGGGACTTGGCAGGGGCCAAAGCCTCTCTGGAGGTCACGTGGGATGTTTGCCCGCAAGACGTGGGCGCGCTTGGCTTTCATGAGGAGGATGGACGCTACGTGCGACCAATCCGAAACGATGAGGATCGCCGCCATCTGGCGCGTGCGCTCATCCAGCTTGGAGCCCTCTTCTCAGTGGGACCGGGGTGGGCGCCTTCGGACCTTCTTCAGTACTACCGGATGCAGGGTGAAGATATCGGCCCATTCAAATCTATTGCCTGGTCGTCGCCCGATTCATTTATCGTAGAGGCGCATTAGCAGGGAAGACGGCAATGAGGTGGGCAATCTGGCCACCTTGACGGGATGGCAAGTTGCCGAGCTCGGACGCAAGCCGTCAGATGGGCCCCGCCATCCCGCTGGATTCTCTGGACTTTAGCGACGATTACGCGATCGATACCGAATTTGCGGTCCAGGATGGCGGCACGATCGCTCAGGGCCAGGCCCGCGCATCCCTCGCACAACAATTCGATACGTCGGGAACTAGTTTCCCGTCGGGTAGCGGACCGACCATCCAATGGAAGCAAGCGGCCGGGGACTCCGAATTCACGACGGAGCCAAGCATCCAACGGAAGCCCGCACGCGATCCGGACATCGTCGATTTCGGGACCCTGGCGCCCGTCGTCGTGCACCCGGATACGACGGCCGCGCCGGACGGCCAGAGCATGGCAGACAAGGCCTTCTATACTTTCACTCACCAGGGTGAGATATCGGCCTCGTTCGGCAAGGGACTCGCCAATGGGTTCTACGAAGGTCTACGCCCCATCGGGGAGTTCATCGGTGAGGAGGCTGCCCGGTATTCGCTCGGCCAGTACGATCAGACAGCCTTGGGGAAGCTGAGCAATTTCGTCGTCGGCGAAGAACTGAACGGGTTCCCACAGACACGCGCCTTCGGCGATGCCATAGGCGGGACCATCGACGGCATCGTCAGCGATATCCCCAATGCCCTGAGCGAAGGATACGATTTCGCCAAGGGTGCCGTCTCTTCCGCCGGATCGTCCCTCCTCGACTGGCTCGACCGAAGCAGCGCGTCCGAGATTGCGGAAGGTGCGGGCAACGAGGTGGGTAAGTTTGCTGCCCTTGACGGGGTGGGTCGCGTCGCCGACCTGGGAATCGCCGCGGGTGGATTGATAACTCGCCAATCTGGCACACTTAGCGAACTCGCCCGCGTTCCAAGCACGGTAGAGACTGGACCAGGTGGCGTAGATCTGCAGCTGAGGTATAAGGATGGTTGGACTAACGCACAGCGCGCCGAAGCGGACGCAAAGGTCCAAACACTTAATGACTCGGATACTGTCGTAACCCAGGTCGATCGCTCCGGAACATCAGCGTCAAGCCGATATCGTCAATCTGGTGGACTTGTCCAGCCCGGGTATGATGTGGACCATATAGTTGATTTACAGTTGGGCGGCGCCGACAACGTTTCAAATATGTGGCCGCTCAACTCCAGTGTAAACAGAAGCTTGGGCGCGCAGATCCAGTGGCAGATAAAGGGACTCCCGCCGGGCACTGTAATTAATCGCGTCACGATTGGAGATTGACGTGTACGAAAGGTTTAGAGAGAAGTTTTCTGCGGACAGTTCGAGCGAGGCTATTCGCACGGATTGTCCAACCGAAAACGGGGAACCTCACCTGCGCGCATTGTTGGCGCAGTTCGGCGGCCTTTCGTTCAATAAAGGTTTATATCGCATCATGAGCGCCGAAGCTTCGGCTAGTTGGTCGAGATCAGTGGTCAATGCGTTTCCGACATTCAAGGAGGTTGCCACCTGCTTTGGTTTCGACTGGCTTGGTCGGATCTTCGCGCTGGATGCCAGGAGGTTGGTGCAAGGGCTTCCCGGTGTCGTCATGCTCGAACCGGGCACGGGTCAGGCATTGGATATTCCGTGCAATATCCATGGCTTTCACGAAAGCGAACTCGTCGACTTTCGCGAAGAAGCTTTGGCCGAAAGCTTCTTTTTGAACTGGATTTCGATTGGCGGAGATGTCCCCAAGATTGAGGAATGTATTGGATACAAAAAACCACTATTTCTTGGTGGAAAAGATACGGTCGAAAATTTGGAACGCTCGGACATGGATGTGTATTGGAGCATAGCGACACAACTTATCGAAAGGGCCAGAGGCCTCCCAATGGGCACCCGCATTGGAAGTGCTCGCATCGATTAGTACCTAAGGCCCGCCCAGTGCGGGCTTTTTATTGTTCGAGGCAGTGGCGCGCTCGGCAGCGCTGTTCCGGTGACGTTGAATTGAGACCACCGCAGAGATCAAAAGTCTTGGCGGTCAGGCGACGAGATATCCAGCTGGGTATCAACCAACGGAATTTATATTTGAAGGGCCGGAGCGATGATTGACTGGAAAGCGGAAATTGCTCGCATCGTTTATTGGAAGCAAATGATTGCGGAGGACGATCGCTTAAATGCGTATCCCTGGCATCTTCCGAACGTTGCAGCGACACGCGGAGATATTGCTGCGGCTGAAAAGGCCGTTGGACTTAACTTTTCCTCTGAATACGAAGAATTCCTTCGGTACGCAGATGGGTGGCAGGGATTTGTGATCACTGTCGATCTGTTCGGCACAAAGGACTTTCTGGATGGTCGCTTTCAGAAAGTGATGCAGCGGGAAGAACTATCCACGTTTGTTAAAGAGCAAGGTTTTGACGAGCGCGAGCTCGTGCCTATCGGTGCTTCCGAAGCAGAGCTTGACGTGTTTTTACATTTCTCTCCGGACGCAAAAAATCTGCCCGGCGGCGTCCTTTGGTTTGCTAACGAAGAAGTAGATCGATTTGAATCGTTTGCGGACTTTTTCGCAGCTATGGTCAATTACAATGCAAGAGTCGCGCAGCGTATAATGGGTGGCGCATCGCCCTACAATAAGGGCTAGCGACCTGAACTATCAACTTATTCCCTCAGCCATCGCGAACCCCCTTGATCGCGAGGCTGCCATTGCCGCTGTCAAGCACTATTCAGACGGAAAATTCTTTGCGGTATTGTTTCGACATGGATCATGGGCAGTCCCATCCTGGGACGAAAATAAGATCGAGAGCAGCGTAGACCACTTAAAAAAGGTAGGTGCGAAAAGGATTCAGTTCGAGGTCCGCGAGATGGACGATGGAAGTTATGTCGTCGCTTTCAACGAAAAAGTTTTTACCGTGGTGCTGAGGAATGAATACCTTAGCCTTCGTGACCAGATCATTCTGGAAGCCAAGACCCCAGGCGTGGATGAGACAATTCTTGCTAAGGAGGGAGCGCCAGAGGACTACGTCTTTATCGGCCTCTTTGGACGGACGCGGCTGCTGCAGGACATCGAAAAGCCGGAGCCCGTAGCCGAGCTTTCTCCAACGAACTGAAGGGCTGATCACAATTTCTTGGAACCTGCTCTGCGGCCCAGCCGAACGTAGTGAATAGCTTCTCCAAGCATCAGCCACGCTCGAGTCATGACTGAGCACGCTGTAACTCAATGCCGCGTCTGCCCCGACAAATAGTCCGATAGCAGAAAGTGCGGCATGGCCCCACCCTCGGCCTCTGCCGATGCATCCGTCCCCATATCCAGCTGCCCGAGCAGCCGCTGAACATGCTCGCGAACCGCATCACTCGGCTGACGCTCAAGCGCGGCCAGCAACTGCTGGCGCGCGGCGTCCAGGTTCCCATCGAACGAATCCAGCATGGCTGCACCCATGTGTGCCACCGCAGAGGCTTCATCACCCGGGTTGTGAAATGCGCTCCATATGGCACGTGCCTCCCCCACGTTGCCCTGCATGTACTCGAGCTGGCCGAGCATGAAGCGAGCCTCGTCGAGCGACGGCGACAGCAGGGTGGCACGCGACAAATCCGCGCGGGCGCTGTCGTGAGCATCCATGCTGGCAAACAGCGCACCGCGCAGCAGGTGCAGCCGTGCATCGCGCGGATGGCTGGCGATCGCCGCATCCAGGCGTTCGAGCGCCTCGGTCGCCGGATCGTTGGCAACAGACCGCGCCAGCAGGTCGAGGGTCTGTTGATCGCAGGGAAGGAGGGCTTCGTCGGTCATCGGGGTTATCCAGTGATCTGCATGGAAGTGTCGGGTGGGAGCGCCGCGCGCATCTTGTTCAATCCGGTGCGATGAAGTTGGGACACGCGGCCACGGGTCACTCCCAGCAGCGAGGCGATCTGTTCGAAGGCAAGCGCATCGAAATAGTGGAACGAGATGACTTTTCGCTCGTTGACCGTCAGGCGTTCCAGTGCGTCGCGGAGGCGGGAACCGAGTTGTAGCCAGCCCGCGGTTTCGTAGCTTTCCCCGTAATGCCACGCCGACGCATCCGCTTGGGCGAACATACCCGTCCCCTCAAGCATGAAGCCGATCGCAAGTCCCGCGGTCAGATCGCCCAGTGCCTGGAGCCGCTTCGCTCCCGTGGCCTCGCCACGCAGGGACTCGACGCGTTCGGCCCGCCGGCGGCGTTCGAACGAAAGCTGCTCTTGTGCCTCGCTGAGCTTTTCGATCCCGCTCAGCACGGCCCCGCGCACCCGAGGCGTGCAGAATGTGGTGAAAAGGACGTCGCGCGACGGGTCGAAGCGACCGATCGCCTCGATAAGTCCGATATTCGCCAGCTGCACCAGATCGTCGAACTCGACGTCTTTACGGTGCCGCCCCTCGAAGAGGCGCGCAGCGATCGCCTTTGCGTAAGGTGCGTAATGCAGGAAGAGCACCTCCCGGGCCTCGCTCGAGCCCTCTTCACGCAAGGCGGCCCAGAACGCGTCCAGCGCTGCCGGCGGCTCGGCCGCCGACGGTGCTTCTTCCGGCATGGCCGGCATGGCGGACACGTCCGTCATCTGAAGCTGCTGAGCACGCCTTGCAGGATCAGGCTCCAGCCGTCCACGAGCACGAACATGAGTACCTTCAGCGGCAGCGAGATCGTTGCCGGCGGCACCATGAGCATGCCCAGCGAGAGGAGGACGCTGGAGACCACCAGATCGATGAGCAGGAACGGTAGCAGCACGACGAAGCCGATCTGGAAGGCTACGCGCAGTTCATTGAGGATGAAGGCAGGTGTCAGCTGCAGGAGGGATACCTCCTCCTGCGTCGCCGGAAGTGGCTTTCCCGACATCTCGTACATCGTCTTGAGCTCGTCCTGGCGGACCTGGCGGAGCATGAAGTCACGTAGGGGTCCGCTGGCATGTTCCGCCGCGACAATAGCGTTCATGTTGCCGGCCATGTAAGGAGCAAGTGCCTCGTCGTTTACCTTCTGCAAGGTCGGGAGCATGGCGAACACGGTCAGGAACAACCCGAGGCTGATGAGGACCGCCGTCGGCGGCGTCTCCGGCATGCCGAACGCATGACGGATCATCGAGAGCACGATCACGATGCGTATGAACGCCGTCATGGACACCACCAGCGCCGGCACGAAGCTGAGCAGGGTCAGCAACGTGGCCATGCGCACCGTTTCCGACGTCGGTCCGCCGCTCAGCGCTTGCAGGGACGAAACCGGAGCAGACGCGCTAGCAGCAGGCAGGCCAGCCGCGTGCGCGACGCACAGCGACGAAGCCAGCAATACAAGCCCCAGCCCCAGCTGGATCGTCGGTCGCAGGAGACGGCGCATCATCCCACCTCCTTTCCGGGAGCGGAAGGACCCTCTTCGGGTGACTCGACCAATGAGATGGCCACGCCGCCTGCTTGCGCTGCGATCAGCGCATGCTGCGAGCCATAGCGCACCGCATGCACGGACGTCCGGGCATCGAGTCGAATCGTTTCGAGCAGCACGAGCCGTGAAGTGGCGACATTAGCGCGTACACGCTGCACCCGCCGGGCCAGGAAGGCCATGCCAACTCCCAGGGCGAGGCAAAGCACCAGCGAGAGCACGACGCGGATATAGTCAATGCCATCCGACAACGGTGCACCACCCGACAGGGCCGGGCCGATCAACGACAACGCCACGTTCGTCACGCTTCGGGTCGGATCGCCGTGACGCGCACACCGAAGCGGTCGTCCACTGCCACGATCTGGCCGTGCGCGACCACCTGGCCGTTGAGGAGAATCTCCACGTCGTCCTGCAAGGCGCGTTCCAGTTCGACGAGGCTACCCGCTTCCAGCGCCATGAGATCGCGTACGGAGATCTCGCGCGTGCCGAGGCGGATGTCCAGGCTAACCCTCACATCGTTGAGCAAAGCAAGGTTGGCCCGCTTCCCACCTCTGGGCTCGGCGTCACCGCTATGATCGGGCAGGTCGAGGTGCATGATTTCGGCGTTCATCTGATGCGTGTCCGTGTCAATGAATGGATTCGAGAACGAGTGCGACGCGACCGTCGCGGCGAACCGGGCGCGCCTCGCCAAAGGGTGACGCGGCGGCTCCCGGCGCGTGCACGGCCAGGCGCATAGGCTGGTCGAGCGCCGTATCCGTTACCAGCACATCGCCGATGGCGAGTTCGGAAAACTCGAGGGCGCTGATGTCGCTAGAGCCGACGATGGCCGCGAGCGCGACCGTGGTTGCTTCGAAAGCGGCACGGCGTGCCGCGGCGGGAGCCGTGGCGGAGAGAGGCCTGGGGCCGAAGCTGTCCCTCACCCATTGTCCCCTGGCTGCCATGTGCAGAAGCACGTCGCCGTCGTCGATGCCGATCGCGAGCTCGACGGTGTCGCTCGAGCGATCACGGGGCGTAATCCGGCGTTCGGCCAGATCGGGAATCCGTAGCCCCTCGCTGAATCGCCCGATGAGGTCGGCCAGCATGGCTTTGGAAAGTGCGTCGACCACGTCGAAAGAGGCACCGCCGAGGGGCAGCGCCACGCCCTGCGGAAGATCCAGCGCGCGGCGGACCAGGCGGTTCCATCCGCGTTCGCCCAGCCGCAGACTGATGCCTGCGGTGCTGCTATGCCAGCAGCGTGCGCCTTCGCTTGCCGCCGTCGTCGCAGCGCCCACCGGCATGTCCACCGGCTGTGCGATCCATTCGGCGGCCCAGCCATCCAGCACGGCGGCGACCGCAGCCGAAGCGCGCGATACATCGCTGCGGGACAACGGCCACCAGCGGCCTGCCCCGTTCACTGCTGCCCCCCGCGCATCTGGAACAGCTCGACCAGCATCTCGTTAGCGGTGCTGATGATCTGCGAGGATGCCTGGAAACCGCGCTGGATGAGGATCATCCGGCCGAATTCGGTGGACAGGTCGACGTTGGAGCTTTCCAGCTGACCGGAGATCAGCGTACCGGCCCCGCCTGCCCCGCTACCCACGTATGCGGGAGGCGTGGTGTGAGACGCGTCGAACAAGCCATTACCCATCTGCAGCAGGGCCTGTTCGTCCGTGAACTTCGCTATGGCGACGGTGCCGAGTTCGGCCGTCTTTCCATTCGAATAGCTGGCAACGAGCACGCCATCGGAGTTCACGGCGAGCTGGGCAAGATCGCCCTGTGCGTGGCCGTCCACGTCGCTCACGCGCAGGGTGGACGTGCTGCCGGACGAAAAGCTCGTCACCCCGGAAGAGAAATCGAGTTTGAAATCGAGCGGCACGGACCCTTGCACGGCCAGGCTGACATCGAGCGAGTCCATGCCCGGCTCCGGAATGCCACCCAGGAACTGGAGCGGACCGTCTGCCACCGTGGTCGAGTTCTCGTCCGTGACGGTCACGTCCCAGCGCCCCGGAAACGTAGCCGAATCCGGTTTGAACGCCACGGTGAGCGTGTGCTTGCCACCGGATGCGTCATACACCACTACGTTCGGAACAGAGAAGCTGGTCGCACTGGACGAGAGGTTGTCGGTGAACTTCACCGCCGTGGTGGCCTCCGGAGGACTGGACATCTTTCCGACGGTGGAGATGGCTGCAGGCTGCCCGTCGGCTCCGAGGGCCGCGAGCTTCATGTGGGTGACCGAGTCGGTAATGAAGCCGTCGTCGCCCGTCTTGAACTGCCCCGTCCGGATGTAGTGCGTACCCGTGTCGTCGACGACCGCGAGGAAGCCATCGCCCTGGATGGCCAGGTCCAGCTGGCCCGAACTGGCACGCAGTTCGCCCTGCTGGAAATTGAGCGCGGAATAGCCGTATTCGACACCGGTGCCGAACCGCGTGGTGTTCGCATGACCATTCGTTCCCTGCGCGAACGCGGGACTGAAGTAGAGGTCGGCAAAGTTCGGCACCGTGGCCTTGAAGCCCGGCGAATTCATGTTGGCCACGTTGTTGCTGATGGTTTGCAGGCCTTTTTCGTAGGCCGTGAGGCCGCTCATTCCGACATAGATGCTTTCGAGCATGGCGATACTCCTAGCGGACCTGGACGACCTGGGACACGGTCGCATTGGTGAGCACCTCGCCGGTGCTCGAGGTAATGGTGAGTTCGGGCTGGTCGCCCTTGAAGGAAATGCTCTTCACGGTACCGCTTACCAGGGCCGTATCGGTCTGGACGTCCACGGTACGACCCAGCAAGCCCATGCTTTGCGTCGCTGCCTGCACACCGAGCAGGTTGTCGAGCTTGCTTCCGGTTTCGCGCGACTGCTCAAGCGACATGAACTGCGCGAGCTGCGAGACGAACTCGAAGTTATCCACCGGCTTCAGGGGGTCCTGGTAGGTCAGCTGGGTCAGGATGATCTTCATCAGCGACTCGGTATCTAGGCCCCCGGCTGCGAGGCCCGCGCTCAGGTCGCTGACGGAAGTGGGAGGGGTGATGCTCATGCGCATTCTCCATGGCGATGGGGATCGTCGGTGACGACACCGTTGACGGTGATGCGTCGCGGCAGGAGGCCGTGACGGCGGATCTGGGCAAGTGCGTCACGCGCGAGCCCGGTACGCGCGTCGTCGCGTTCGGACTGGCGGATGACGAGCTCCGGGCCGTGTGGACCTTCGGCCCACGTGACGCGATGCTCGGCCTGGTCATCCATGGATTGGCTTCGATCCGCAGCCGTGGCCCGGCGGGATACCGGCGGCTCGTCAAGGATCGGCGAAGCGCCGGAAGCCGTTCGTAAAGGCGCAGCGACGGTCGCAGGCAGCATGCCGGTAGCCGCTTCCGTCGCGATCGCGACGACACGGGTTGGTGCAGCCGCATTGGCCTGCCCAACGACCGTCGGTTGGGGTGCGATGTATGGCGCGAATGATGCCGGTGCTTCCATGGCGATCGTTCCGACCGGCTGTCCCAGCGCCACCGGCGGAAGCAAGACGGCCTGCCCGGTCGGCGGTCGGCGCTGCGGCAGCCGCGCCGCCGGCTGGGTACCCACTTTCCCTCCCTGCCACATGGCGGCTTCCATCTGCTCCATCGTGCGGTCGAATGTGGCTTCCCTGCTCAGCCTGAGGCGGGGTGCCGATGCCAGCTGTGTTTCCTGCGCAGGCAGGTCGCGGTCGATTTTCATGCCAGAGGCCTCCGGGCCAGTCTCAGTTCGACCAGCATCGCCTCGCGCTTCGCCTCGAGGTGGCGGCGCAGGCCGGTCTCCGCGTCGACCGCATCGCCATCGGTGCGTTCGGCCAGCGTCTGTGCCACGACAAAGGCATCGATGGCTCTGGTGGCTGCGTCTTCGGCGGCCAGCGCCATAGCCGAAAGGCGCTGCGCTTCATGCTCGGCGTGTCCGGTGACGACCGACCAGGCGCCGGCTTGCACGGGATCGAAGGACGATGCCGAGATGGCGCGCGACCATTCCATCGCCAGGGCAGCTACAGCCTGGAGTTGCCGGCTTTCGTTCTGAAGGGCTGCGTCGCGCTCCCTCACTTGCGTCGAGGCATGAAAGGCGGCTCGGCGCCGTTGCAACTCGCGCAATCGGGCGATTTCCCGAGTCCGCCCGGCAAGTTCGCGGAGACTCATGCCGTCGCTCCGAGTACGGCAGCGAGCGCCGCGCGCGTGTCTTTCATCGCCGTTGGGCGCGAGGCTTCCTGGCGAAGGAAGGCGACGAGACCCGCGCGGCGCGCAAGCGCACGATCCAGCGCCGGCTGGCTACCTGCGACATAGAGG
>NZ_JBPGXO010000029.1:0-54957 GCF_056755555.1 Luteibacter sp. SVR4-7G
CCTGCAAGATGTCGCCTCCCTTCCTACCCGTCGCTCCCGCGGAGGCGGGAGCCTAGTGACTCTTGCTGCAGGGTTGCGAAAACGCTCAGATCACACGTGAAGTCATTCGCGAAAGGCTGTCGCGCGCAGGCGCGCTCCTACAGGGTGCGCGCGTTTTTTGCGGGAGCCGCGGGAAATGCGCAGCCTGCGAGCAGGCTGGATGGCGCTTTGGCTTTTGCCGCATGCGACCGCAGTGTTGGGAGGAGCCGGTGGCTGCCGTTTTTGGAGCGATTCCGCAGGGAGGCGTAGGCCGGACGAGGACTTAGCGAGAAAAATGGCGGCCACCGGCGACCCGCCGTCACGCCCAGGCAAAACGCGATGGCGATAGCCGAGCCCGCGGCAACGCTCCCTGCGGCGAAGCCGCTTAAAGCATGGGCACGCGCAAGCGGGCCGACCGATTATGTGGCGCAACCCCGGAAGCGTGAGTCGCTGGGCCACTGCCTTCGCAGGGGCGACGGTGGTTATTTTTTGCGGGGGCGGCGTTTTGCGGGGGCGGCCTTGCTCGCTGGGACCGACTTCCTGGCCGGGGCAGCCTTCTTTACCGAGGTACTGCGCATGACCTTCTTTGCCGCGGCGCGTTTCTTCGCTGCCTTGCGCTCCGGCGACTTCTCCGCAGGCTGCACGTCCACCTTGGCGGACTTGCTCGCGCGGCGGGCGTTCAGTTCGTTCGCCGAGTTCAGCGGTCGCCACGAGCGTCCGCCCAGCGCCAGCAAGGTGTCCGCCGAGGCGGGGCCCGCGCTGCCGGAGGCGTAGTTCGGGAAGTCGGCCGGCGTGCGCTGCGACCAGTCGTCCAAGATCGGCTGCACGGCCCGCCAGCAGGCTTCCACCATGTCGGCACGCTGGAACAGCGTGGCGTCGCCCGTCATGCAGTCATACAGCAGCGTTTCGTAGCCCACGTTCGGCTCCGCCCGGAACCAGTCCGCGTACTTGAAGTCCATGCGCACCGGCGCGAGTTCCACCCGCGGACCCGGACGCTTCACGTCGAACTGCAGCGAGATGCCCTCGTCCGGCTGGATCTGCAGCACCAGCCAGTCAGGGCCGAACGCGTCCATGCCGGTACCGCGGAACGGCGCGAACGGCGCGGACTTGAAACGGATCGCGATCTCCGTCGTGCGCCGGCCCATGTGCTTGCCCGTGCGCAGATAGAACGGCACGCCGGACCAGCGCCAGGTATCGATCGAAAGCTTCATGGCGACGAAGGTCTCGGTCACCGAGTCCTGGGCCACGTCCGGCTCGTCGCGGTAGGAGTTGGCCAGCTGGCCGTTGACGGCGCCGGGCCCGTACTGGCCACGCACGGCATCTTCCGGCTGGACGGGCCGGATCGCGTCGATCGTTTCCGCCTTGCGCGTGCGCACCGCCTCCGCATCGAAGGAACTCGGCGGCTCCATCGCCACCATCGCCAGGAGCTGGAACAGGTGATTGGGCACCATGTCGCGCAAGGCGCCGGTCTGTTCGTAGAACGAGCCGCGGCGCTCGACGCCGACGGTTTCCGCCACGGTGATCTGCACGTGGTCGATGCGGTCGCGGTTCCAGATAGGCTCGAACAGGCCATTGGCGAAACGGAACGCCATGATGTTCTGCACCGTTTCCTTGCCGAGGAAGTGGTCGATGCGATAGATCTGGTCCTCGCGCAGCACCTTGAGGATGCGTTCGTTGAGCGCGCGTGCCGAGGCGAGGTCGTGGCCGAACGGCTTCTCGATGATCACGCGGCGCCAGAAGTCGCCGTTCGCTCCACCGTCGTCGACCAGCCCCGCGGCGCGCAACTGCTCGATCACGTCGCCGAAGAAACGCTCCGGCGTGGCGAGGTAGAACAGCACGTTGCCCTTGGTACCCCGCTTGCGCTCCACGTCGCGCAAGCGCACGGCCAGGCTGTGGAAGGCCGACAGGTCGTCGAAGTCGCCGGCGTGGTAGCTCATCTGCCCGCTCAGCCAGTTCCACGCGTCCTCGTCCAGCTTGCCGCCGGAGTTGCCGACGAAGCGTTCCAGTGCCGTGCGCAGGTTCTTCTTCCACGCGTTATCGGACATCTTGCCGTGGTTGAAGCCGATGACGGAGAAGTTGTCGGACAGCAGCCCGGTGCGGCGCATGTTGTACAGCGAAGGCACCACGAGCCGGCTGGTGAGGTCGCCGGCGGCGCCGAAGATCACGACGGTACAGGGATCGGCCGGATGAGCTCGCGAGGTGGCGCGCTTCGGTTGGGCTGGGCTCATGCACGGGCTCCTTGGGTATCGAGTGCCTGGTCGGGCGTGGCGTGGACATCGGCCGTCGCGCTGTAACCGTTCGCGAGGCTGAAGGCGGCATTGATCAATGCGACGTGCGAAAAGGCCTGCGGGAAGTTGCCCAGCAGTCGCTTCGAGCGGGGATCGTACTCCTCCGAAAGGAGTCCGAGGTCATTGGTGAGTCCGATCAGGCGGGTGAACAGCTGGCCGGCGTCGTCCAAGCGGCCCAGCAGAACGTAATTTTCCACCAGCCAGAAGCTGCATGGCAGGAACTGGCCTTCGCCGGGTGGCAAGCCGTCCACGCCGGTGCTCGTGTGGTAGCGGAGCACGAAGCCCTCGACGAGGAGGTCTTCCTCGATGGCCTTTACCGTCGCGGTCACGCGCGGATCGTCGGGCGGCAGGAAGTCGGTGAGGGTGACCAGCAGCAGGCTGGCATCCAGTTCCTTCGAACCGTAGGACTGGGTGAAGCAGCCGCGCTCGGGATCGATGCCCTTGGCCAGGATGTCGGCCTTGATTTCGTCGGCTACGGTGCGCCAGCGCCGGTTCAAGGCGACGTCGTGCCCTTCGCGCTCCTGCTCGGACGCACGTTGGAAGGCCAACCATGCCATCACCTTCGAGTGCACGAAGTGACGGGGCTCGCCGCGGATTTCCCAGATGCCGTTGTCCGGCTGCCGCCAGATGCTGGCGAGGTGTTCGAGGAACACCGACTGCACGCTGTCGGCGGTGGGCTGCCACACCACACCGTGGCGGACAGCATGGGCGAACGCTCCGACGAGTTCGCCGAAGATGTCCAGCTGGAACTGCGTGGAGGCCGCATTGCCGATGCGCACCGGTTGCGATCCCTCGTACCCTTTCAGCCAGGGCACTTCGAATTCCTCCAGGCGCCGCTCGCCGGCCAGCCCATAAAGCACCTGCAATTGTTCGGGCGAGCCGGCCACGGCGCGGCGTACCCAGTCGCGCCATGCGCTGGCCTCGTCGTGATAACCCGCGTTGACCAGGGCCGACAGCACGAAGGTCGCGTCACGCGCCCAGCAGAAGCGGTAGTCCCAGTTGCGCTCGCCGCCGATCTGTTCCGGCAGCGACGTCGTCGGCGCGGCGATGATGCCGCCGGTGGGCAAATAACTCAGTCCCTTGAGCACGACGAGGGAGCGGCGGACGATGTCCGACCACTCGCCGGCACCATTGCAGCGGTTCGACCAGCCTTCCCAGAAGGCGAGCGAATCGCGCAATGCGGCGTGCGGATCGAGCGCTTCGGGCGGCGGCAGGTGCGAGGGTCCCCAGGCCATGACGAATGGGATGGAATCGCCCTTGCCCACCTTGAAGCGCGCGACGCTGTGCATGCCCTCCCCTTCCACAGCGACCGGGCTGCGCACGACGAGGAGGTCGGGCCCCGCCACCGCCGTCAGCGTGGTGTCGTCCACGCGCGTGACCCAGGGCACGGCATTGCCGTAATCGAAGCGGATGGTGATCACGGTTTCGAAGTCCACGCGGCCTTCCAGACCCTCGACGATGCGCGTGACGCCGACCTGATCGCCCGCGAACGGCATGAAGTCGATGACGCGCGCGCGGCCTGTGGCGGTCTGCCATTCGGTTTCGAGGACCAGGCTGCCGTCGATGTAAGCACGGCGACAGGTCGCATCGGGATCGGCGGGCGCGAGGCGCCAGCGGCCGTTCTCCGCCGAACCGACCAGGGCGGCGAAGCAGGAAGCGGAATCGAAGCGGGGAAGGCACAGCCAGTCGATGGAGCCATCCCTCGCCACCAGCGCGGCGCTTCGGCAGTTGCCGAGCATCGCATAGTCCTCGATGCGGGAAGCCATGCTGTCCTCTTGGTCGGGTGTTATTTCTTTTACGGTAGCGAGCGGATTGTTAGCGCAGCGTGTCGGGAAATCTTGCACGAGCCCGCCGCCAGAGCCGCCGCTCCTTCATCAGTGCGCGGCGTCGCGCTTCGGCTGGGCAGCCTCGAACATGCTGCGCGCAAGCTCCTGCTCTCCATAGATCACGTCGCTGGCTCCCAGCCCGCCGAGGTGGTCCACATATTCCGGCGAATGCGCCCGCGCCACGATCGGGAGGTCGGGCCGAAGGGCGCGCGCCACGCGCACGATCTGCCCGCCTTCGAAGGGATCGGACACCGCGACGATCAGGGCGCGTGCACCGGCGAGATTGGCCTCGGCGAGGACGGCCGCCGCCGCGGCATTGCCGACCAGCACCTCGACCTCGCCCTTGGCGCGCAGCTCGCGCACCGCGTCCTCGTCGGATTCGATCAGCAGCGTGCGCGCGCCCGCGGCCTGCAGTTCCGCGAGCACGCGGCGGCCGACGCGGCCGTGCCCCACCAGCACCGTATGCCCGGCCATATCCGGATGATCGTCGGGCGCGTCCGCATCATGGCGGGCGACCCAGCGGTCCAGCGCCACGAAGAGCAGCGGGTTCACCAGGATGGACACGATCGCCGCGGCGAGGAGGATGTCGCGTCCCTGTGCGTTCAGCAGGCCCAGCGACACGCCGAGGCCGGCGAGAATGAAGGAGAACTCGCCGATCTGAGCGAGGCTGGTGGCGATGGTCAGCGCCGTTTTTTTCGGGCGCCCGAACGCACGGACGATGACGAACGCGGCGAGCGACTTGCCCACGATGATGATGAGGCACGCGGCGAGGACGACCCACGGCTGCTCGACGAGGATGCGCGGATTGAACAGCATGCCGATGGAAACGAAGAAGAGTACGGCGAAGGCGTCGCGCAACGGCAGCGTCTCTTCCGCCGCGCGTTGCGAGAGTTTCGACTCGCCCATCATCATGCCGGCGAAGAACGCCCCAAGTTCGAACGACACGTCGAACAGCCGGGCCGCGCCGAACGCGACGCCGAGCGCGATGGCGAGCACGGCCAGACGGAACAGCTCGCGAGAGCCGCTGGCCGACACGGTTTGCAGCAGCCAGGGAATGGCGCGTTTGCCCACGATGAGCATCAGCGCGACGAAGACCACCACCTTCCCTACCGTCCAGGCGACCGTTTCGACCAGCTCGCCGACCGTCGGTGCCGGACCGTCGTGCCCCGCGCCGAGGAAGCCGCCGATGGCAGGCAGCAGCACCAGGGCCAGCACCATGGCGAGGTCTTCGACGATGAGCCAGCCTACGGCGATGCGTCCGCGGTCGGTGTCGAGCAGCCGGCGCTCGTCCATCGCGCGGAGCAACACCACGGTACTTGCGACCGAGAGCGCGAGGCCGAAGACGAAGCCCTGCGCCGGAGGCCAGCCGAGCCACCAGCCCAGCAACATGCCCAGCCCTGTCGCGACGCCCATCTGCACGGCGGCGCCGGGAATGGAAATCGCCTTGACCGCCAGGAGGTCCTTCAGCGAGAAGTGCAGGCCGACGCCGAACATGAGCAGGATGACGCCAAGATCCGCCAGCTCCTGCGCGATATGCGCATCGGCGACATAGCCCGGCGTGAAAGGTCCGGCGACCACGCCGGCGACGAGGTAGCCGACAAGCACGGGCAGATTGAGGCGCCGCGCCAGCGCGCCGAAGATGAAGGCGAGGACGAAGCCGCCTACGAGGGTGGTGATGAGCGGCGTAGCTTCGTGCACGGCGACTCCTGGTCATGCGCCGCAGGTTGCCGCGGCACGCCTAGGCTATCACCCCGCCGCGGTCAGCACGGCGAGGAAGTCCTTCCCGTAGCGTTTGAGTTTGTTCTCACCCACGCCGCTGATCGAGGCCAGTTCCTCCTCGTTGCCCGGCAGGGCGCGCAACATGGCCAGCAGGGTGGCATCGTGGAAGATGACGTAGGCCGGCACGCCGTGCTGCTTCGCCAGCTCCGCACGTACCCGGCGCAATTCGTTCCACAGCGGCTGCTCGATCTCTTCGATGCCCAGCGACGCACCCGCCGCGGCGGGCGTGGAACGTGTCGTGCGGCGTCCCTTCGCCGGGCGCGCGTCCTCGCGGAACCACACCTTGCGCTCGCCCTTCAGAACCGGGCCGCTGCTGGCGGAAAGCCGCAGCGTGCCATAGCCCTCGGGATCGGCCTCGATGAGCCCTGCCGCCAACAGCTGGCGGAACACGGAGCGCCACTGCGTGGCGTCCATGTCGGCGCCGACGCCGAACACGGTGAGCTTGTCGTGACCGAGGTCGCGCACGCGCTCGGCGGCTTCGCCGCGAAGGATGTCGATGAGGTGGCCGGCGCCGTAACGCTGACCGCTGCGATAGATGCAGGACATGGCCTTTTGCGCTGCAACGGTGGCGTCCCAGGTCTTCGGGGGCTGCAGGCAGTTGTCGCAGTTGCCGCAGGGCGCCGGGTAGGTTTCCGCGAATGCCTCGAGCAGCAATTGGCGGCGGCAGCGGGTGGCCTCCGCATAGCCGAGCAGTGAATCGAGCTTCAGGCGCTCGATGCGCTTGCGGGCGTCGCCCGCCTCGGACTGCGAGATCATCTGGCTCATGGTGACGACGTCGCCCAGGCCATAAACCATCCACGCCTCGGCAGGCAGGCCGTCGCGGCCCGCGCGTCCGGTTTCCTGGTAGTAGCCTTCCATGCTGCGCGGCAGATCGAGGTGGGCAACGAAACGCACGTCGGGTTTGTCGATGCCCATGCCGAAGGCCACCGTCGCGACCATCACCACGCCTTCCTCGCGCAGGAAGCGCTGCTGGTGACGCGTGCGCGTCTCGGCGCCCAGACCCGCGTGGTAAGGAAGCGCCTCGACGCCCGCCTCCGACAGCCAGGCCGCGGTTTCGTCGACCTTGCGCCGGCTGAGGCAGTACACGATGCCGGCTTCGCCGCGGTGGGCGTCGAGGAATTCGAGCAGCTGGCGGCGCGCGTTCTGCCGCGGCGCCACGCGATAGCGGATGTTGGGCCGGTCGAAGCTGGAAACGAACCGGCGCGCCTGGTGCAGGTTCAGCCGCTCGACGATCTCCTCGCGCGTACGCTCGTCGGCGGTGGCGGTGAGGGCAATGCGCGGCACTTCCGGGAAACGCTCGTGCAGGATGGCGAGCTCGCGGTACTCCGGACGGAAGTCGTGGCCCCATTGAGATACGCAATGCGCCTCGTCGATGGCGAATAGCGCGATGGGGATGCGATGGAGCAGACCCAGGAAACGCTCTGTGAGCAGGCGTTCCGGCGCGACGTAGAGCATGTCCAGTTCGCCTGCGAGGAGCTGGTCCTCCACTTCGCGCTGGGTGATCGCATCCAGGCTCGAGTTGAGGTAACGCGCGCGCACGCCGGCTTCGCCGAGTGCGTCCACCTGGTCCTGCATCAGCGCGATGAGCGGCGAGACGACGATACCCGTGCCTTCGCGCATGAGCGCGGGAATCTGGAAGCACAGCGATTTGCCGCCGCCGGTGGGCATGAGCACGAGCGCGTCGTCGCCCGCGGCGACCGCCTCGACGATGGCCTGCTGCTGGCCGCGGAATTCGGGATAGCCGAAAACGGAGTGGAGAAGATCGAGTGCCTGGGACTGCATCCGCCCATGCTAACAAACCGCCGCCGCGCCGCCTTGCCGGACGACATCCGTTCGAACGGTTACTTACACGGATTTGCGACGGCGGTAGTGTTCTTACGACGCGCGGCGCCCTCCCGCTCGAGTACACCTTGCGCCGGGAGCCTCCGCGGTCCTGGAAGCCGACCGGATGACTTACCGCTGCCGGTCAGGCGGGCAAGCCCCAGATCGCGCGGTCCAGGTCGTGGTCGAGGCCGAAGGCGCTCATCGGCACCCGGCCGTCCTTCACGACGACGCCTTCCGCCTTCAGCCGCCTGCACTGCTCTCGGAAACCACGCGTGCCCGCGGGAATGCCGATCCGCCCGTCGGTGCGCAGCACGCGATGCCATGGCAGGTCCGCGCGGTTCGGGGCATCGCCCAGCACCTTGCCGATCAGGCGCGCCCGCCCGGGATAGCCCGCGCGCGCCGCGATGGCGCCGTAGCTGGCCACACGGCCCTTCGGGATGGCGGCGACCGCCTCGATGATGCGTCTTGCCCGAATCTCGCTGGCCTCGTCGGGAGCGATTTCATCGCGCATGGTCGTTTCCTGCATGTTCTCGAGCACGGTTGAGGGTACCATCCGAAACTCCTCACGACGGATTCGTGGACGACGGCCATGCGACACTTCGAAGCGATTCGCTCCCATGTCGGCGGCATCCATAAGCTCCGCCAGAACGAACCCTACGTCATCAGCTTCGACCTGGAACTGCCCGACGGGCGCCACCAGGGTATCTACCTCGCGGAGCTCGAAGACGGCGAGGGCCAGCGTTTCCTCCGCCTGTCCACGCCGATCGGCCCCCTGGCCGGCGTGGACGCCCGCCGCTGCCTGCGTTTCAACTGGGAGCAGCGCACCGGCTACCTCGCCGAGGCCGACCTCGACGGCTCGCCCTACCTGCACCTGTGCGAGAACCGCCCGTACGACTACCTCGACGAACGCGAACTCGCACGGTTGATCGAGGAACTCGGGGCGACGGGAGACCAGCTCGAGCAGGCAGTCAACGGCGACGCCGACGCCCTGTAGGAGCGCGCCTGCGCGCGACAGCTTTTGGGGCCGCGCCATGAAGCTGGCGCGTGAGCTTGGGGACCGGGGCGAAAGGCTGTCGCGCGCAAGGCGCGCTCCTACAGCGCGCGAGGCGCTCTTACGAAATCAGAACAGGTTGCTTAGCTTCACCAGGCCGTAGCCGATGCCCGCCGTGATCGGCAGCGTCAGGATCCAGGCCCATACCATGCGCTCGACCACCGACCAGCGGATGGCGTTGAAGCGCTTTGCCGCGCCCACGCCCATGATCGAGGCGGAAACGTTATGAGTGGTGGACACGGGCACGCCGAGCATCGACGCGGTGAGGATCACCGCGGCCGAACTGCCCTCGGCGGCGAAGCCGTTGATGGGGTGCAGCTTGACCATCTTGTGACCGAGGGTCTTGATGATCCGCCAGCCGCCGCCCGCGGTACCGCCCGCCATGGTGAGCGCGCAGACCACCTTCACCCACACGGGGATTGGGAAACCGCCGGCCGCGGCTGGATCGTGCGGGATACGCAGGAATTCGAGGAAGGCCGGAAGATGGTCGAACTGGCCGGCGGCCGTAGCCCCGGCCAGGGCCAGGGCGATGATGCCCATGCTCTTCTGCGCGTCGTTCATGCCGTGGGACAGACCCATGGCGCTGGCCGACACGATCTGTGCCTTGCCGAAAAAGCTGTTCACGAACGGCGTGCGGCCGAAACGGCGCAGCGGCCCGCTGCGGCTGGAGAAGAAGCCGAGCAGCGCGTAGAGGCCGCCCATGATGAGGAAGCCGATCGTGAAGCCGAGGAAGGGCGAGACGATCATGGGCACGATCACCTTGGGGATCACCCCCTTGCCCAGCCACCAGTGCGCCCCGCCCTGCCACCAGATGATCGAATGGAAGTTGTCGCCGGCCGCGGCGAGCGCCGCGCCACAGAGGCCGCCCACTAGAGCGTGGCTGGAACTGGACGGCAGGCCGAGCCACCAGGTAATGAGGTTCCAGATGGTCGCACCGAGCAGGGCGCTGATCAGCAGTTGCGAGCCGACCTCCACCACGCCCGTATCGATCAGCCCCGAGGCGATGGTCGCGGCCACCGCGGTGCCCCAGAGGGCGCCGGCAAGATTGGTGACGGCCGCCAGGAGCACGGCCTGGCCGGGGCTGAGGACCTTGGTGGCGACCACGGTCGCGATGGAGTTCGCCGTGTCGTGGAAGCCGTTGATGTAGGTAAAAGCGAGGGCGATCAGGACGACCGCGATGACCATGCTCATGGGAGCCCCGCCGTCAGGAGTTCTTGAGCACGATGGCGTAGACGACGTTGCCGACATCGCGGCACTTGTCGACGGCTTTCTCGACGAGCTCGAAGAGGTCCTTGGCGAGGATGGCCTTAAGCGGGTCCGAACCCTCCGCGTAAAGCGTGCGGTAGGGATCGAGGAGGAGGCGGTCGGCTTCCGACTCCAGTGCCTGGAGCTGGTCGCGCAGTTTCTTCACCGGGTCGATCTTCAGGCCGTGGCGGAGCTGGCCGATCATGGCCACCACGACCTCGGCCGAGCGTTCCAGCAAGGCTGCGCGCTGGCCGAAATCGATGCCCTGCAGGCGCTCGGCGACGATCACGTAGCGTTCGGCGAACTTCTCGATGGTCTTGGGAATCTTGTACAGGGCCGAGTTCAGCGCCTCGATGTCCTCGCGGTCCAGCGCGGTGACGAAGGTGTTCACCAGTTCCTCGCCGATCTGCCCATGCAAGGCCTTCTCGCGGGCGCGGGCCGTGCTGAAGGCAGCCATGACCGGGGTACGGTCGGTCTGGGTCACCAGTTCGTGCATGGCCCGGGCGCTCTCGCGGGCGGCTTCGGCGCTGGCCTCGAGCAGGCCGTAGAACTTGTCGCCCTTACCGAAGATGGTCTGGAGTGAAAACATGGGGTTGCCTGGAAACCGGGGAAGTTTGTGACCGTTATGTTACCGGACTGGGGAGGCGCCCGCCTCCACGACCTGACGCGGTCATCTGCTATATAAGCGCTCGATGCTCACCGAAATCCTGTTGGTCCTCGTCCTCTCCCTCGGCAACGGTTTCTTCGCCCTGTCGGAAATGTCCGTGGTCGCATCCCGCAAGAGCCGGCTGAAGCAGCTGGCCCGGGAGAGCCGGCGCGCCCGCGTGGCCCTGCAACTCGCGGAGGCACCGGAGCGGTTCCTCTCGACCGTACAGGTGGGCATGACCCTGATCATCCTGGTCACGGGCGCGGTGGCCGGCGATACCCTGGGCGAGCACTTCACCGGCCTCATCCATGGCGGCGGCGCCGCCTGGCTGGAGCCCTATGCCCGCATCCTCGGCTGGCTGCTGGGCTTCCTGCTGATGTCCCTGGTCCAGATCGTCATCGGCGAACTGGTGCCCAAGCGTGCGGCGCTTTCCGCACCCGAACGCATCGCCTGCCAGATCGCCGTGCCCATGCTGGTGGTCTCGCGCATCACCTTGCCGATGGTGTGGCTGCTCAACCACATCTCCACCGGCATCCTCCGCGTGCTGCGCCTGCACCGCGTGAGCGCCAATGCGGCGACCGAAGAGGAAATCCGCCTGCTGGTGGCCGAGAGCGCCGAACAGGGCATCCTCGACAGCGACGAGCGCAACATGGTCAACCGCGTGCTGCGCCTGGGCGACCGCAGCGTGGGTTCGGTGATGACCCCGCGCATGAAGATCGCCTGGCTCGACATTGCCGCGCCGCACGAGGACAACCTGGCCGTGCTGCGCGAGACCCAGTTCTCGCGCTATCCGGTCTACCGGCGCGACGAAAGCGAGGTGATCGGCACGGTCGAGGTCAAGTCGCTCGTCGTTTCGCTGGAGCGCGGCCCCGTGGACCTGTTCGCGCATATGGCACGGCCACTTTTCGTGCCTGCCGCGGCCAGGGCCCTGGACCTGCTGGAGGCGTTCCGCGATGCGGACACACAGCTGGCCCTGGCCGTGGACGAATACGGCGACATCGAAGGACTGGTCACGCTCAACGACCTGTTGACTGCCGTGGTGGGTGCCACCGCGCCGGCTCCGGACGATGACGACGCGGAGGGGCCGATCGTCCGCCGGGACGATGGAAGCTGGCTGATCGACGGCTCCCTGCCCGCCGACGACCTGCGCGAGCTGCTCCAGGTCGAGCGCCTGCCCAACGAGGAAGAACACGATTTCCGCACCGTGGCCGGCATGATCACGACCCAGTTCGGCCACATTCCGCGTGCTGGAGAGTCGTTCGCCTGGCAGGGCCATCGCTTCGAGGTGGTGGACATGGACGGCGCGCGCATCGACAAGGTGCTGGTGAGCGCGGTGGCCACGAATGAAGTCGCCGTCGAGGAATGACTACCGCGATTCAATGCGCATTCAAGCCCGGACAGCGAGAGTCGCGGCATGACGCCGGATGCCGAACCCCGTGAAGAAAAAACCGCCGCCCTGCTGAGGGCGGCGCTCCTCGCCACGCCCGGGGAGCGGATCACCATCGAGCAGCTGCTCGAACCCCTGCGCCGCCGCGCGTTCGGCTTCCTCCTCCTGCTGCTGGCCATCCCGAACTTCATCCCCGTGCCGGTCGGCATCGGCGGCATCATGGGCGTGCTGGTGGTCGCGCTCGGGCTGGAGATGCTCATCGGGCTGGAGCATCCATGGATTCCCGGCTTCCTGCGCCGGCGCACGATGTCGCGCGAAGGCCTGCTGCGCTTCCTCGACCGCATCGCGCCGATGACGAGGCGCCTCGAGAAGATCTGCAAGCCGCGCATGCAGCGCCTCACGCGCCGGCCTTTCACCTTCGTCTCGGGCGCGATCATGCTGCTCATCGGCGTGCTGCTGGCCCTGCCGATCCCGTTCACCAACTACGTCTTCGGCGGCATGCTCATCGCCTTCGCCTTTGCGCTGGTCGAGCGCGACGGCGTGCTGCTGATCCTGGTCTGGGCGACGACCATCGCGATCGTCATCGCCTCCGCCACCTTCAGCCAGGCCCTGGTCCGGCTTTTCCGCGACCTGTTCTAGTCCTTCGTGCGCGCGATGGAGGCCATCCGCTGCGCGTCGGCGAGGATGCCGTGCAGGATGCGCAGTTCGCGCGATTCCGGCCGGGCGCGCAGGAACAGCTTGCGCAGCTTCAGCATGATCGTGATCGGCGAGCGGCCCTTGTGGAACTCGATGTCGTCGAGGGTCTCGCCGAGGTGGGTGAAGAAGCGCTCGAGCTGTTCGGCGTCGGCGGGGACTTCCTCCGGGTCTACGTCCAGCGCGGGCGCCTGCACTTCTTCGGCAAGCAGCGCCGTGCGCAGTTCATAGGCCACCACCTGCACCGCCTGCGAGAGGTTCAGCGAGCTGAAGTCGTCGACGCTGGGAATGCGGACCATCGCATGACAACGCGACAGCTCATCGTTCTCCAGCCCCGTGCGCTCGTTGCCGAACACGAGGGCCACCTGCTCCCCGCGGCGGGCAGCGGCGATGGCCTGCGCGGCGCCCTCGCGCGGGTCCAGCTCCGGGAGGTTCACGCCACGGCGGCGCGCGGACAGGCCCAGCGCAAAGGTGGTGCCCGCGAGGCCGGCGACGAGGTCGTCGTGGATGGCCGCCTGGCCGAGCACATCGTCGGCCCCGGCCGCGAGCGCGGTGGCTTCGGGGTCCGGGAAACGGTGCGGTGCGACCAGGGTCAGCCGGTCGAAGCCCATGGTCCGGATGGCGCGCGCTGCCGAGCCGATGTTTCCCGAATGCGAGGTGCGGACGAGGACGAAGCGGAAGCGGTCGTAAAGCTCGGAAAGGGCCATGGCTGGCGGTACGGCTGGCAGGAGGACCGGAAAGTCTACAACGGCAACGACTTGGGCGAGGCGAGGCGGGGTGGTAAACTTCGGGACTAGTGCGGCTTTCGACCGCCCTCCCGTTCTCTACCAAGCCGATCCCCATGCCCAGACCCGCCGTCAACGTCGCGGCGCGCGCCGCGCGCTCCGCAGGAAACATCATCCTGCGCTACATGAACCGCATCGAAGGCCTCGCGGTCGTCGAGAAGCAGCGGATGGACTTCGCCTCCGAGGTCGATCGCCTCGCCGAAGCAGAGATCATCAAGGAGCTGCGCCGCGCCTATCCCACGCACGCGATCCTGGGCGAGGAGTCCGGCCAGACGGGCAAGGGGCCGCTGACCTGGGTCATCGATCCCCTCGACGGCACGCACAATTACCTGCGCGGCATTCCCCACTTCAGCGTGTCCATCGCGCTGGTCGAGAAGGGCGAGCCGGTGTACGGGGTAGTGTTCGATCCGCTGCGCGACGAACTGTTCACCGCGAGCAAGGGCGACGGCGCTTACCTCAATGACCGCCGCATCCGCGTGGGCAAGCGCGAAGGCCTGGGCGGCGCGCTGATCGCCACCGGCTTCCCCTACCGCGTGCGCAACCACCTCGATTCGCAGCTGGCGATGACCGCCGCCCTGCTCAAGGAGGCCGAGGACGTCCGCCGCATGGGCTCCGCCGCGCTCGACCTCGCCTACGTGGCCGCCGGCCGCTTCGACGGCTACTTCGAGCCGGGCCTCGGCCTCTGGGACATCGCGGCGGGCGCCCTGCTCGTCCGCGAGGCAGGCGGCGTATACGGCGACTTCGCCGGACGCGAGGGCCTGCCGGAAAGCGGCAACATCATCGCGGGCAACCACAAGGTCGCCGCCGCCATGACCGAGATCATCGGCGCCAACGCGACGCCACGTCTCCTCGGGACGTAATCCTACGACGGCTCCGGGCGATGCCTGGGGGCCGCTTCCCGTTTTCCTACATACCGTCACTGGCTCGGCCGTTACTTTCCCAGAGCGGCCCGATGGGCCGCACCCGTATCCCCGACGGACAAGGAAAACATGAGCTCCCACAACACAACTCCCGGTCGCCTCGCGGCCGCGCTGGCGCTCGCCTTCGCCATGACCGGCGTCCCTCCGACAGCCGGTGCCGAAGTGCGCAGCATGATCGTCACTTCCGATCCGCAGTATCCCTGGACGCCTGCCAGCGACAACGATGAACCCGAAAGCGAGAGTGAGAGGAACGCGCGCTCGCAAGCGCTGATCGAAGAGCAATACCGCAGCATCGCGGCCTACCGGGCCGCGCGTCCTGGACGAGACATTCCCGTCTTCATCAATGGCGACCTCACCGCCTACGGACACGGCTGGCAACGCAGCATGCTGGCGCGCCTGATGACCATCCTCGGCCCGAACGTGCACTTCGGGCTGGGCAACCACGATTACGCGAACAACATCCGCGACGGCGACCGGGGCTGCTTCAACAACGGCTGCGCGCGCGACAGCATCCAGGGCCTCGTGGACCACGTCGTTCCGAAGCGGGAAAAGGTCTCCTTCGACTACGCGATCCAACCGGGCCTGTTCTCGGACGATCACACGGGAAGCCTGGCCTATGCGGTGCACGCGCCCGGGATGCCAAGGGTGCTGCAGGTACAGCTCAACAACTTCCCGACCTATGAGGTCTCGTTCGACACGCTCGTGGGCGTACGC
This sequence comes from Luteibacter sp. SVR4-7G, assembly GCF_056755555.1. NCBI lineage: Bacteria > Pseudomonadati > Pseudomonadota > Gammaproteobacteria > Lysobacterales > Rhodanobacteraceae > Luteibacter > Luteibacter sp. SVR4-7G. Next base: position 15,177 of record NZ_JBPGXO010000029.1, read on the forward strand.
AAACTGCACTACGAGATCACGTCGTCGGTGCCCTGGCTGCAACACCTGTTCAAGTCCGATCTCGCGGCTCCTTCCTTCGCGACGCCCGCGGACCGCCCATTCGACTTTGCCATCGTGCACATGCACGACCCCGACGGTGCCGCAGGCAATGCCGAATTCGACGACCTGCTGAAGGACAACGACGTGGCTGCGGTATTCGCCGGGCACTACCACGGCGCCCTCGGCTTCTACCGGACCATCGGCGGTGTACCGGTTTTCCTCAGCGGCTCGGCGTCGAAGCGGACCTACCTGATCGTCGAACACGATACCGACACGTCGGAGCTGCGCGTCTACAGCGTGCGCGACAACGATCCCGGGCAAAAGAAACTGGCCGGCACCGTACCGATCCCGCGACGTTAGGCTCGTCTGCCTAAGAGAGGTCGCTGCGCAGGAGATTGCGCAGGAAAGGCACGGTCACTCGCCGTTGCGCGGCGAGCGATGCGCGGTCGAGCGTCTCGAGCAGGTCGAGCAGCGTGCCGAGGTCGCGTGCGTGGTGGACGAACAGCCAGTCGAGCACCGTGTCGTCCAGCTCGATGCCGCGCGCGCCCGCCTGTTCGCGCAGCACGTCCCTGCGTTCGGCATCGCCGAGCGGCTTCAGCACCGCCTGGGTGAGCGAACCCAGGCGCGAACGCAGGTCGGGAAGCGCGATGTCCAGCGACGCGGGTGCGCCGCTCGCGGAAAACAGCAGCGTGCAGCCGTCGGCGCGGTAACCATTGAAGGTGTCGAACAGGGCGTGTTCGGCATCGCTGTCGCCGGCGATCGCATCGATGTCGTCGACCGCGAGCAGGTCGCTGCCCGCCATGCCTCGGATCGCCGCCGCCCGCGATCCGCGCAGGCCGGCGAGCGGCAGGTATTGCGCCGTGCGGCCCACGTCGATAGCCGCCTGGCAGGCGGCGATCAGCAGGTGGGTGCGGCCGCTGCCCGGCGGACCGGCAACGAAGACCCAGGGCGCGCTGGCGGCGGTCGCTGCCGCGCGCACGGCCTCGACGGCGACGGCGTTCTCGCCCGGACGGAAGTGTTCGAAACGCTGCCGCCGCGGCCAGCGCAGCGCGAGGGGGAGCTGGTTCGTCATGGACCGCCGTCGTTGGGCGAAGGCGGCGGGACGGGTCGCGTCTCCACTTCCACGTCGACCTCCACCTCGACCGGCTGCACGGGGGCTCCCGGCGCGGGCTCCATGTAGAGATCGCTTTCGCGGTAGCGCGTGAAGGCATAGCGCATCAGCACCACCACGACCGAGGCGGCGGGCAGCGCGAGCAGCACGCCGAGGAAGCCGAACAGGTGCCCGCCCGCCAGCACCGCGAAGATCACCGCGACCGGATGCAGGCCGATCTTGCCGCCCACGAGGCGCGGCACCAGCACATAGCCTTCGAGCAACTGGCCGACGGTGAACACCACGGCGACCAGGATCACGTGGGTCCAGTCGCCGTATTGCACCAAGGCCGCGACCAGCGCGGCGACGAAGCCGATCAGGAAGCCCAGGTACGGCACGAAGCTCAGCACCCCCGCGACCATGCCGATCAACGGGCCGATGGAAATGCCGATCAGGGTGAGGCCCAGGCCATAGAAGATGCCGAGGGCCAGCATCACCAGCAGCTGGCCGCGGACGAAGGCGCCCAGCACCTGGTCCGACTCGCGCGCGAGGCGCACGACGGTGGGCTCGATCGCGCGCGGGAGCAGGCGCTGGATGTGCGCCATCATCGTGTCCCAGTCGCGCAGCAGGTAGAAGGCGACGACGGGAATCAGCAACACGTTGGTCAGCCACATGACCACGCCCATGCCGGACTGGGTCACCTTCGTCACGGCCTTGGCGGCGATGCCACCCACCGAACCGATGTGCTCGCGGACCGTCGCCAGCAGGCGATCGGTGTCGAACACGTTGGGGTCGAGGCGCAGCTTCCTCTGGATCCACGGCAGCGCGGTGGTGCGCACCCAGTCGACGTAGTGCGGAAGATTTTCCGAAAGGTTCTCGATCTGGTGCTGGATCAAGGGAATCAGCAACAGCAGCACGCCGATCACGACCAGCGTGATCACGGTGAACACGATGCTCACCGCCCAGGTGCGCCCCATGCCCACGCGCTGCAGGCGATCGGCCAGCGGGTCGCCGAGGTAGGCGAGCATCGCGGCAAGCGCGAACGGCATCAGCACCGGCGCCAGCAGCCAGATCACGAAGATGATGACCGCGACGATTGCCAGCATCTGCCAGCGGCGCGAGGTGTCGTGGCTCATGGTCATCCGTCAGGGCACCCAGCGCACGGCGAGGTCGGCTCCGTCGTGGCCGTCCGCGGCGAGGACGTGACCGCCTGCCGCGTAGCCGGCGACCAGCCGGGCCAGGGGCGCGCCGGCGGAGACGTTGAAGAGCACGCCGTCGGGCGTTGCCGCGACCGGCGCGATGGACTTGATCGCCGGATCGTTCTGGAAGGTGGAAAGCAGGGCGGCATAGTCGGCGGCGGACTGCAGTCCTGCCACCCAGACCTTGCCGCTGGTGCTGCCACCCTGGGTGGCGGCGAACTGCCGGTCCAGCTTGTCCGCCATCGCATTCGCGCCATTGGTCAGCAGGGCCGCGCGCGCCTCGCCGCTGTCCTTCCAGCTCGAGGTGCGGCCGGCCGAGACGAGGGTCCAGTCGGTCTGGTCGCTGCCGATCTTCCCGACCAGCACCACCGCCGTGTTGTATTGCCTCGCCACGCTGGCGACGGCGGCGGGATCGCCCGCGGCAAGCGCGGCCTGGTCAGGCACGGCGTCGCCCTTCGGAACCACGATCTGGTAGCCGCGGGTATCGGCCATCTGCGCCAGCGGGGTCAACTCCTCCTGGCCCAGCAGCTTGCCGCCTGCATCCCGTGCCACCACGAGCACCGGCGCCTTCGGCGCCGCGGCCGCGGCATCGCCCACCGCCAGCACGCGGCGGACGGCGCCCGGGTCGAACACGATTTCCAGGCTCAGCGGTGCGCCGTTCGCGCCGCCGGTACGGGCGTACTGGTACTGCTGGACGAGGCCCCCGGGCTGCTTCATCGCGTCGGCATAGCCGGGCTTGCCGCGCGGGTCGGCCCCGTTCGAGGCACGCGCCAGCACCTGGGTGAGCCCGGTGGCGAAGGCCTGGTCGCGTACGGCGGCGCTGGTATCGGCCACCGGCACCACCACCGTGTAGATCGACGTCTGTGCCCAGGCAGTACCGAGACCGGCCACCAGGAAGAGCATCAATGCAGCGAGGAGACGGACTGGGCGCATGGTCTTGGCATCGCTCTGTAAAGGCGGAAGTCTGCCCAAACCGTGCCATGCCGTCCATCCAAGGGGTGTGCATGACCCGGCCGGCGGCCTGCTTGCTGCTAGAATGCGCGGTTTCCAATAGTGCCGGAACCGCTTATGTCCTCCGACCAGGGCTCCCTCACCTACCGCGACGCGGGCGTCGACATCGATGCCGGCAACGCCCTCGTCGAGCGCATCAAGCCGATGGTCAAGCGGACCTTCCGGCCCGAGGTGATGGGCGGGCTGGGCGGCTTCGGCGGCCTGTTCGACCTGTCCGGCCGTTACAAGGAGCCGGTGCTGGTTTCCGGCACGGATGGCGTGGGCACCAAGCTCAAGCTGGCCCAGCAGCTCGGCCGTCACGACACCATCGGCATCGACCTGGTCGGCATGTGCGTGAACGACGTGCTCGTCCAGGGCGCCGAACCGCTGTTCTTCCTCGACTATTTCGCGACGGGCAAGCTCGACGTCGACACGGCCGCTTCGGTCGTCGGCGGCATCGCGAAGGGCTGCGAACTGGCCGGCTGCGCCCTGATCGGCGGCGAGACCGCGGAAATGCCGGACATGTATCCGCCTGGCGAGTACGACCTCGCAGGCTTTACCGTCGGCGCGGTGGAAAAGTCCGCGATGAACGACGGTTCCTCCATCGTCGCCGGCGACGTCATCCTCGGCGTCGCCTCCTCGGGACCGCATTCGAACGGTTATTCGCTGATCCGCCGGATCCTCGAGCGGGCCGGCTCGCCGCTCGAGACCGACCTCGACGGCGTCAGGCTGGTCGACGCGCTGATGGCGCCGACGACGATCTACGTGAAGCCGATGCTGGAACTGATCGGCAAGGTCGACGTGCACGGCATGGCGCACATCACCGGCGGCGGCCTGAAGGAAAACATCATTCGTGTCGTGCCCGATGGCCTCGCCCTGTCCATCGACGCCTCGTTGTGGGACCTGCCCCCCGTGTTCGAATGGCTGCAGCGCGAGGGCAACGTGGCCGACGAGGAAATGTGGCGCACCTTCAATTGCGGCATCGGTTTCACGGTGCTGCTGGCGGAACACCAGGTCGAATCCGCGCGGGCCGTGCTCGCCGGCCATGGCCTCGACAGCCAGGTGATCGGCGTGGTCGTCGCCCATGAGGGTGGCGAGCGCGTGCACATCGCCTGATCCTGATGCACCGTCCTCTCCGCGTCGCCGCGCTCGCTTCCGGGCGCGGTAGCAACCTCGCCGCACTCATCGCCGCCCGCGATGCCGGCCGGCTGCCCGTCGAATTCACCCTGGTCGGCAGCGACAAGAAGCAGGCCGGCGCGCTGGCCATCGCGGCAGCCGCGGGCATCCCCAGCGTGGCGCTGAATCCGAAGGATTACGCCAGCCGCGCCGACTTCGATGCCGCCCTGTTCGGCCGCGTGGCCGACAGCGGCGCCGACCTGCTCGTGCTGGCCGGCTACATGCGCATCGTCGACGCGGCGGTCGTGGCCGCGTGGGAAGGACGCGCGATCAATGTCCACCCCTCGCTGTTGCCCAAGTACCGCGGCCTGCACACGCACCGCCGCTGCCTCGAGGCGGGTGACACGGAACATGGGGCCAGCGTGCACTTCGTCACCGCCGAACTCGACGGCGGCCCGGTCATCGCCCAGGCGCGCATCGCCGTGCATCCCGGCGACACCGAGGACGATCTCGCCACCCGGCTGCTGGTCGAGGAACACAAGCTGCTGCCCGCCGTGGTCGGCGCGATCGCCACCGGGCGACTGCGCTGGCAGGATGGCCCGGTGTTCGACGCCCGGCCCCTGACCCGCCCCCTGGACGTAAGTGACCTGTAGGAGCGCGCTCGCGCGCGACAGCCTTTGAGGCCGCGCGTTTCAGGGCCTCGTGCTCCTGGTGAAAGCAGGCCCTGTTGCTCCCCGCCAGAAGATGTCGCGCGCAGGGCGCGCTCCTACCGGCGGCCGTGACTCTTCGTTCAGGCGGGCCGACTACAATCCGGGCCATGATGACCCGTACCCTCCTCCGCGCCGGCCTCGCGCTGGCCCTCGCCCTGCCGGCCGCCGCGTTCGCCGCGGACGTACCGCAGTCTTTCACCGCCACCTATCAGGTTCTCAAGGATGGCAGCCCGCTCGGCGAGGCCACAGTCACGCTCAAGCCGGCCGGCAACGGGGAGTTCGAGTATTCGAACGAGACGAAGGGCACCTCGGGGCTGGCCGCCATGCTCGGCGCCAATGTGTCGGAAACCTCGCGCTTCACCTGGGCTGGCCAGGTCCCGCAGGCGGTGAGCTATCACTATCAGCTGCAGGCGGCGGTGAAGTCGAAGACCCGCGACCTCACCGTGCAGGGCAATACCGTGCAGGTGCAGGACAACAAGAAGAGCTTCAGCTATCCCGCCGTGCCAGGCATGGTCGAGCGCAACACCCTGCCCCTTGCCTTGGGCGTCGCGCTGCGTTCGGGCCAGAAGGACGTGGCGCTTCCGGTGGCGGTGAAGCAGGAAGTCGAGAACCAGACGTTCAAGGTCTCGGCCACCGAGAAAATCAGCGTCCCCGCAGGATCCTTCAATGCCGCGCGCGTGGACCGCACCGACGCCGAACGCGGATTCAACGCATGGTACGTGCCGTCGAAGTATCCCGTGCCGGTGAAGCTGGCCCAGAAGGATGGCGGCGACCTGACGATGGAACTGGTGAAGTTCGAAGGCCGCTAGTCATGACCGCCTGGACGCCGATTGCCGGTTTAATGCGCGGCATGGGCCGTTGAAGCCCGACGCGACTGCCAGCCATCGAATGTAGGAGCGCGCCTTGCGCGCGACAGTTTTTGAGGGCGTGAGCAACAGGCCCTGCTGCTCTTCGCGAAAAGACGTCGCGCGCAAGGCGCGCTCCTACAAGGGCGACGTAAGTCGCCCGCCGTCAGCTAGGCAAACGCCGGATGCGCGCGCCGAGCACGCCCAGCTTCTCCTCGATGTTCTCGTAGCCGCGGTCGATGTGGTACACGCGGTCGACCGTCGTGTCGCCTTCGGCCACGAGGCCCGCCAGCACGAGGCACGCCGACGCGCGCAGGTCGGTGGCCATGATCGGGGCGCCGCTCATCTTCGCCACGCCGGTGATGATGGCGGTATTGCCTTCGAGGCGGATGTCCGCGCCAAGGCGCTGCAATTCCAGCGCATGCATGAAGCGGTTCTCGAACACCGTTTCGGTGATCACGCCCACGCCTTCGGCGACGCAGTTGAGCGCGGTGAACTGCGCCTGCATGTCGGTGGGAAACGCGGGATACGGCGCGGTGGTGAGATTCACCGCCTTCGGCCGGCGGCCCTGCATGTCGAGTTCGATCCAGTCCTTGCCGCTGCTGATGTGCGCACCGGCTTCCTCGAGCTTCTGCAGCACCGCGTCCATGGTGTCGGCGCGTGCGCCACGCGCGCGCACCTTGCCGCCGGTCATCGCCGCGCCGACGAGGAAGGTGCCGGTCTCGATGCGGTCCGGCAGCACCTCGTAATGCGCGCCGTGCAGGCGCTCGACGCCTTCCACGATGAGCGTGGAGGTACCGATGCCGTCGATCTTCGCGCCCATCGCGATCAGGCAATGCGCGAGGTCGACCACTTCGGGTTCCTGCGCCGCGTTCTCGATGATCGTGGTGCCCTTGGCCAGCGTGGCCGCCATCAGGATGTTCTCGGTACCGGTGACGGTGACCATGTCCATCACGATGCGCGCGCCCTTCAGGCGGCCGGACCGCGCCTTGATGTAGCCATTCTCCACGCTGACTTCGGCACCCAGCGCCTGCAGGCCGCGGATGTGCTGGTCGACCGGGCGCGAACCGATGGCGCAACCGCCCGGCAACGATACTTCGGCCTTCCCGTAGCGCGCGACCAGCGGGCCGAGCACGAGGATCGATGCGCGCATCGTGCGCACCAGGTCGTACGGCGCCACGCAGGAGTTCTCGGGACGCGGGTCGATGTGCATCTTCATGCGGTCGTCGAGGACGACGCGCACGCCCATGCGGCCCAGCAGTTCGATGAAGGTGGTGACGTCGTGCAGGTGGGGCACGTTGCCGATGCTGACTGGCTCATCGGCGAGCAGGCAGGAGGCGAGGATGGGCAGGACGGCGTTCTTGGCGCCGGAAATGCCGACCTCGCCATGAAGCGGCTGTCCGCCGCTGATCAGGATCTTGGCCATGGAAGGGGATGCCTTGAAGGAATGTCGTTCGAAGGAAAGCGGCGGCGCGCGTATCAGCGACGGCCGGCCGCTTCTTCGGGGGTGAGGGTCTTGAGGCCGAGGGCGTGGATGGCGCCGCCCATGAGGTCGCCCAGCGTGGCGTAGACGAGGCGGTGGCGGGCCAGGGGCAGCTTGCCGGCGAACTGTTCCGAGACGACCTCGGCTTCGAAATGGACGCCATCGTCGCCGTGGACGTCCACCCGGGCGCCGGGCAGGCCGGCTTCGATCAGTGCCTGGATGCGCGCAGCGTCCATGGATTCTCCGTTGAGGGGGGTCGCCGCCGGGCCGGGGTTCCGAAACGGACCCTGAACCATCGATACATGGCAGCAACGATAAAGTGAGAATATGTAATGGTAATGGAAATCCGGTGTCGCAGAAATGGACATCCCGGGTCGCCAAGGGACAATGCCCACCCGGACAGAGATTGCATGAACGCCCGCACCGCACCGCCCGCCCCTAGCCGCCTCGTGGACCCCGACGCCGTCATTCGCAGCGCGCGGAATTGCATCAAGACCGAGGCCGCCGGCATCCGGGCCCTCGAGGCGAAGATCGACGCGGCCTTCGTCCAGGCCTGCCAGATGATCCTCGCCTGCAAGGGCCGGGTGGTGGTGTCGGGCATGGGCAAATCGGGGCACGTCGGCCGCAAGATCGCGGCCACCCTGGCCTCCACGGGTACGCCTTCGTTCTTCGTGCACCCGGGCGAGGCCAGCCATGGCGACCTGGGCATGATCCAGCCCGACGACCTGGTGCTGGGCATCTCCTACTCGGGAGAGACCGACGAACTGCTCTACATCCTTCCGGCCATCAAGCGCCAGGGCATCGGCCTGATCTCGGTCACCGGCAACCCGAATTCCTCGCTGGCCACCCAGGCCGACGTCAACCTGGATGCCAACGTCGCTTCCGAAGCCTGCCCGCACGGGCTGGCCCCCACCGCCAGCACCACGGCGGCGCTGGTCATGGGCGACGCTCTCGCCGTGGCGCTGCTGGAGGCCCGCGGGTTCACTCCGGACGATTTCGCCCGCTCGCATCCCGCCGGCAGCCTCGGTCGCCGCCTCCTCCTGCACATCTCCGACGTCATGCATGCGGGCGACGACGTGCCACGGGTGCGCCTGGAAGCCACGCTGAGCGAAGCCCTCGTGGAAATGTCGCGCAAGCGGCTGGGCATGACCGCGGTGGTCGACGACGGCAATCGCCTGCTCGGCGTGTTCACGGACGGCGACCTGCGCCGCGCCCTGGACGACGATGGCGTGGACCTGCGCAATGCCTCGGTGGCGCAACTCATGACCCGCGGTCCCAAGACCATCGGGTCGGACAAGCTGGCCGTCGAAGCCGCCCAGCTGATGGAGAAGCATCAGATCAACGCCCTGCTGGTGGTGGACGCGGACGGCTGCGTGGTCGGCGCGCTGAACATCCACGACCTGCTCCGGGCCCGCGTCGTCTGAATGGCCGTGCCCCGGCGCCTTCCCCGCGCGCCGCCTCCGCCCCCACATAGCGAACCATGTCCTACACACACCACACCGAGATTCCTGCCGATGTCGCCGAACGCGCGGCCCGCGTGCGCCTGGTCGTTTTCGACGTCGACGGCACGCTGACCGACGGCCGGCTCTGGTACGGCGAGGACGGCCGCGAGACCAAGGTCTTCCATGTGCACGACGGCCTGGGCCTCAAGATGCTGCAGCGGAACGGCGTGACGGTCGCGATCATCACCGCGCGGATCAGCCACCCGGTGTCCCTGCGTGCCGAAGAGCTCGGCATCTCGCACGTCTACCAGGGCCAGAAGGACAAGCGGGCCTGCCTCACCGGCCTGCTCGAGGCGCTCGGCCTGGCGCCGGAACAGGCTGCCTTCGTCGGCGACGACCTGCCCGACCTGCCCGCCATGGGCGTCTGCGGCCTCGCCGTGGCGACCGCCAACGCCCACCCGTGGGTGGCCGAGCGCGCGCACTGGCGCACCCGCCTCATTGGCGGATACGGCGCGGCGCGCGAAGTGGCGGACATGATCCTCGCCGCGCAGGGCAAGGCCGAAGCCGAGCGGGACCGCTGGCTGTGAGCGTGCTCAACCTGTTCAAGGACCGCAGCGCGGCCAGCGTTGCCGGCATCCTGGCCGCCGTGCTCGGCGTCAGCGTGCTGCTGTATTACTGGACGGCACCCGAGAAGAAGGTACAGGACTTCGTCGGCCCGCCGCGCTCGGGCTACGTGCTGACCAATTTCGACCTCGACTCGTACAACGAAGAAGGCAAACCCGCGTTCAAGCTGGTCGCACCGCATCTCGAAAGGCGCGAAGGCGATGAGTCCCTGTATATCAATGCCCCCGATTTCGTGTTGCCTTCCGTCAAGGAAACCAACGTCCCGCCCTGGACAGGCCATTCCCAGTACGGCTGGGTGAACAAGGACGGCAGCCTGCTCAAGCTGCAGGGCAAGGTCCACATGGACCGGGTCGCCTTCCAGAACAATCCGCCCGCCAGCATCGATACCTCCGAGGTCACCGCGTGGCCCAAGGAAAACCGGCTGGAAACCGCCGAGGCGGCGCGGATCGTTCAGGGAACCTCTACAATGCAAGGCGTAGGCATGCGCGCCAATCTCGACACCAAGCACCTGGAGCTCCTCGATGCAGTCCACACCGTCTACCAGCCGCGCAAGCGCTAAGGCCGTCATTGCGGCGCTCGGCATGGCGCTCCTGGCGAGCACGTCCGTCTCGGCCAAGCAGTCCGATCGCGATCAACTGGCCGACGTCAAGTCGAAGTCGTTCGACGGCTCCCAGGGCCCACAGAACGGCCAGCCGGGCAAGGTCATCTGGACTACCAACGTGATACTCACGCAGGGCACGCTCAAGATCACGGGCACCAAGGCCACCGGCTTCCTCGACGCCGACAACCAGCTCACCCGCGTCATCGTCGACGGCAGCCCCGCCACCATCCACCAGCTGGACGACCAGGACCAGCCGATGGACGGCCAGGCGAGCAATATCGATTACAAGATCGACCAGGATTTCGCGGTGCTCACGGGCAACGCGAAGGTCAAACAGCCGGCGAAGGGCAGCGCCGAGGGCGACAAGCTCACCTACAACACCAAGGACAGCACGATGACGGGCGAGAGCACCGGCGGCGCCCCCGTGCACATGACCTTCCAGCCGAAGAACAAGCCGCCTGGCGCGCCCGCCACCCCCGCGAAACCGGCGAAGCCGGCGAACCAGGCGAACCCGGCCTCCGACACCAAGAAGCCCTGACCCGATGCTTTCAGCCCAAGGCCTGCAGAAGCGCTTTCGCGCGCGCCAGGTAGTCCGCGATTTCGCCTTTTCCATCCGTGAAGGCGAGGTGGTCGGCCTGCTCGGCCCCAACGGCGCCGGCAAGACCACCTGCTTCTACATGGTGGTGGGCCTGATCCAGGCCGACGCCGGCTCGATCAAGCTCGACCAGCAGGACATCACCGGCCTGCCAATGCATTCCCGCGCCAAACTCGGCATCGGATACCTCCCGCAGGAAGCCTCCGTGTTCCGCCGGCTCAGCGTGGCCGACAACATCCTGGCGGTGCTCGAACTGCGCGAGGGCATGAGCCAGAAACAACGCGAGGACGAACTGGAAAGCCTCCTCGACGAACTCAAGATCGCGCACATCGCCGAGCAGAAGGGCATCAGCCTTTCCGGCGGCGAGCGCCGTCGCGTCGAGATCGCGCGGGCGCTCGCGGCCCGGCCGCGCTACATGCTCCTCGACGAGCCGTTCGCGGGCGTCGATCCGATTTCCGTCGGCGAGATCCAGCGCATCGTCCGCCACCTCAAGGAACGCGGCATCGGCGTGCTGATCACGGACCATAACGTGCGCGAAACGCTCGGCATCTGCGACCGTGCGTACATCCTGAACGACGGCGAGGTGCTCTCGCGGGGCACGCCCCAGCATATCCTCGCCGACGAAAAGGTGCGCGAGGTGTACCTGGGCCGCGAATTCCGGATATGACGGACGGCTGGCCGGGCTAGCCCGCCCGGCCGCTGGTTTGGGTCACCGGTAGGGGTTAGGATGGTTCGGGAACCCCAAGCGTCGAAGGCATGAAACCCGGACTCCAGTTTCGCCTCCATCAGCAGCTCACGCTGACACCGCAGCTGCAACAGGCTATCCGCCTGCTGCAGTTGTCGCAGCTGGAGCTCGAGGCCGAACTCCGCCAGATCGCGGAAAGCAACCCGTTGCTCGAGTTCGCGGAAGATGCCGAATCCGATGCCGAGGGCGACACGCCGGACGAGAACGGCTACGACGCGGCCGAATTCCCCGCGCGCGACGAACCCCCGGCCAAGGCGCCCAAGGAAGACGAAGACTCCACCGCCTCCCCTGCCGAGGAACTCGTTCCCGAGTGGGACGACGACCGTTTCCAGGGCGATACCAGCGAATATACCGGCACGTCCTCGCGCGCCAGCGGCATGGACGAGGATGGCTTCGAGCCGCAGAACGCGGCGCCGGAGAGCCTCCAGCAGCACCTGGAATGGCAACTCAACCTGTCCCAGTTCTCGCCGCGAGAGCACGCCATCGCCACGGCGATCATCCACGCGCTGGACGAGGACGGTTACCTGCGCGATGGCGTCGCCGCCGTGGAAGCCGCCCTGCCCGCCGAATTGCAGGCGAAAACAGAGGAAGTCGAAGCCGTGCGCCAGCGCGTGCAGCGTTTCGATCCCACCGGGGTCGCCAGCCTGGACCTGCGCGATTGCCTGTTCTGCCAGCTTTCCCAGTTCTCGCTCGACACGCCGCATCGCGAACTCGCGATCCGCATCGTGAACGAGGACCTCGAGCTGCTGGCCCGCAACGACATCGCCAAGATCGCCCGCCGGCTCAAGGCTCCCGAAGAGCACGTGGCCTCGGCCGCCGCGCTGATCCGCAGCCTCGACCCGCGTCCCGGCGCCGCGCTGGACGCCACGCCCGTCGAATACGTGGCGCCGGACGTCTACGCACGGCGCGAGAACGGCCGTTGGCAGGTCAGCCTGAACCCCGACGCCCAGCCGCGGCTGGGTCTCAACCAGCATTATTGCAACCTGATCGCGCGTGCACGCGGCGACGACGCCACCTGGATGAAGGGACAGCTGCAGGAGGCCCGCTGGCTGCTGAAGAGCCTGCAATCGCGCGCCGAAACCCTGCAGAAGGTGGCCGACGTGATCGTCCGCCGGCAGAGCGCCTTCCTCGACTATGGCCCCGAGGCCATGCATCCGTTGGTTTTGCGTGAAGTTGCCGAGGAGGTGGGCATGCACGAATCGACCATTTCACGCGTGACCACGCGCAAGTACATGCACACGCCGCGGGGCACCTTCGAACTCAAGCACTTCTTTTCCAGCGGCGTGGCCACCGAGGACGGCGGCAGCGCCTCCGCCACGGCCATCCAGGCCATGCTGCGCAAGCTCATCACAGCGGAGGACGCCCGGCGCCCGCTCTCCGACCAGGCCCTGGCCGAGGAACTGCATCGACGCGGTATTCAGGTCGCCCGACGTACCGTTGCAAAGTACCGGGAGGCGATGCGCATCCCCAGCTCCAGTGAACGCGTGCGCGCCAACTGACGGCGCGAAGGAACCCCACCGGAGGTCCACGGTCCAAACAGTTCAAGCTTAGGAGCGACGCTCCGTCGCTCCGGTCTCGTCGCCGCGAGGCGGCACCCTCAGCAAGAAGGAGGCGTCAATGCAAATCCAGATCAGCGGCCAGCACATCCAGATCACCCCCGCCCTGCGCGAGCGCGTGGAGCAACAGATCGGTCGCTTCGAACGCCTTTTCGACAACATCACGGCCCTCAGCGTCGTCCTTTCCGTCGACAAGAACGAGCACAAGGCGGGCGGCACCCTGCATTGCTCCGGCACCCGGCTCCACGCCGACGGCATCGCTCGGCTGGACGACGACAACAAGAACGACACCCTCTACACCGCGATCGACGCCATGATCGCGAAGCTGGCCGACCAGCTCCGGAAGCATAAAGAAAAGGTCAAGGATCACCACAACAGCGAGGTCCGGGAGGCCCGCGCCGCCACCTGACCCCAGGCAGTCCGCCCGCCCTTGATGGCACAATAGGATCCAGGCCGGCACGCCCCCCGCGTTGCCGGCCTTTCCTTCCCAAGTCCCAAGGGACCCGAGCGTGGACCGGCTGACCGCCAGACAATTGTTCGACGGGGTACACGAGCGCATGGCCCTGCGCTGGGCCGCCGGCATGCGCGGCGAATCCCGCGTGCTCGAACCCAATGCCAAGCAGAGCCGGCGCCCGTCGCTGGTGGGCTACCTCAACGTGATCTACCCGAACAAGGTGCAGATCATCGGCACCGAGGAGCTGAACTACCTCGACGGCCTGGATTCGCGCCAGCGCTGGGAGGCCATCCACAAGATCGCCGCCTACCAGCCGGCCGCGCTCATCGTCACGAAGGACCAGTCGATCCCGCCCGACCTGCGCGAGGTGGCCGAGGAAACCGATACGCCGTTGTGGCAGAGCACGAAGCGCGGCCACGAACTGCTCACCTACCTGCAATACCACCTGGCGCGCACGCTCGCACCGCGGGTCACCTTGCACGGCGTGTTCCTGGAAGTGTTCTCGATCGGCGTGCTGATCACCGGCGAGCCGGGCTCGGGTAAGAGCGAGCTGGCCCTGGAACTGATCAGCCGCGGCCACCGCCTGGTGGCCGACGACGCCACCGAATTCACCCTCATCGCGCCCGACGTCATCGATGGCGCCTGCCCCGAACTGCTGCAGGACCTGCTCGAAGTGCGCGGCCTGGGCGTGCTGAACATCCGCGAGATGTTCGGCCACACCGCCGTGAAGCCCTCGAAGTATCTCCGCCTGGTGGTGCATCTCAAACCGCTGCGCGATGGCGAGGAGCCCGACGCCATGACCCGGCTCACGGGCGACGTCAGCCGGCGCAGCGTGCTCGACGTCGATGTGCCCAAGATCACCATCCCCGTCGCCCCGGGCCGCAACCTCGCGGTGCTGGTCGAGGCCGCCGTGCGCAACCACGTGCTGAAGAGCAAGGGCATCGATCCGGCCCAGACCTTCATCGACCGTCAGGCGCACCAGATGCGCCGCTTCTCTCCATGGTGAACCCGTGATCGACGAAGTCATCAGCCCCATCGTCGAACCCGACGCGATCCACCTCGTCGTGCTCACCGGCATGTCCGGCGGCGGCAAGACCGTGGCGCTGCGCGCGCTGGAGGACCTCGAGTTCTACTGCGTCGACAACATGCCGGCGGAGTTGATCCCGCAGCTGGTCGCCGCGGTGAGCCAGGGCGAGCACGGGCCGCGGCGGCGCATCGCCGTGGGCGTGGACGTGCGCAACCGCCGCATCGACCTCTCGCGCATGCCGCACGTCCTCTCCGAGCTTTCCACGGCCGGCGTGCATGTCCACCTGATCTTCCTCGACAGCCGCGACGACGTCCTCATCAAGCGCTATTCGGAAACGCGCCGCCGCCACCCGCTCGCGGCGGAAAAGCTGTCGCTGGCCGATTCCATCGCGCAGGAGCGCAAGCTGCTGCGCCCGCTGGTGTCCATCGCCGAGAAGGTCATCGACACCAGCGACCTCAACGTCCACCAGTTGCGCCGCCTGTTCGCTACCGGCTACGCCGCGGCCTCCGACGGCACCACCCTGCTCTTCGAATCGTTCGCCTACCGCCGTGGCCTCCCGTCGGACGCCGATTTCGTCTTCGACGCGCGCTGCCTGCCCAACCCGCACTGGGACCCGCGCCTGCGGCCGTTCTCCGGCAAGGACCTGCCCGTCCGCGAATTCCTCGACGCGAACCCGCTCGTGGGCGAGTACTATGCGGATGTGGCCCGCTGGCTGGACACCTGGCTGCCGCGCTTCGACGGCGAGGACCGCAGCTACGTCACCGTCTCGATAGGCTGCACGGGCGGACGCCACCGCTCGGTCTACCTGGTCGAGAAACTGGCCCAGCATTTCCGCTCGGAACGCGGCAACGTCCTGACCTTCCATCGCGAACTCGAGTGACATGACCCAGCTCCAGCCCACACCAGAGGCCACGCGATGACCGTCGGCGTCCTTCTCATGACCCACGAGGCCGTCGGCAAGGCGCTGATCTCCGCCGCCCGCCACGTGATGCCGAAGCTGCCGCTGGAAGTCGACGCCGTCGAGGTGCCGCCCAGTGCCGACCCGGACGTCATGCGCACGCTCACGGCCAGGCATGCCCGCGAACTGGACCACGGCGACGGCGTGCTGGTCCTGGCCGACCTCTATGGCGCCACGCCGTGCAACATCGGCCTCTCGCTCGGCGAGTACGGCGTGCACCTGCGCTGCGTCTCCGGGCTGAACCTGCCGATGCTGCTGCGTGTCCTCAATTATTCTGAAAAATCGCTACCCGAATTGGCCGAGATCGCGGCCAGCGGCGGTCGCGGAGGGATCTTCATCGACCATGCTTGAACGTGACATCGTGGTATCGAACCGGCTCGGCCTGCATGCACGCGCATCGGCCAAGCTCGTCCAACTGGTCGCGGGATTCAAGTCGACGGTCTGGCTCATCAGCAAGGGGCGCGAAGTGAATGCACAGAGCATCATGGGCGTGATGATGCTGGCTGCCGGCATGGGCACGCCCCTGACCGTGCGCGCGGACGGAGAGGACGCCGAGAAGGCCATCGCGGCCGTCGTCGACCTGTTCGACCGCAAGTTCGACGAAGGCGCCTGAGCATGCGAGTCGTGCTGACCGGGACACCCGCCGCCAGGGGCATGGCCCTCGGCCGGGCGCGCCTGGTTCAGCCGAGCCTCCTCGCGGTGGACATGCGGATGCTCGAGGACGCCGAGGTCGGCGCCGAGATCGAACGCCTGCACAAGGCGATCGATACCGCCCGCACCGAACTGCACGAACTCCGCGGGAAGCTGCACGGCGCGCTGGCGCGCGAGGTGGGCGACTTCATCGATGCGCACAGCCTACTCCTCGACGACGAAGAACTGTTGCGCGGCCTCGACGACCTCGTCGCCGTCGGCCATTACACGGCCAGCGCCGCCTTGAAGATGCAGCGCGACCGGCTCGCCGCCGTGTTCGACGCGATGAACGACCCGTACCTGAAGAGCCGCGGCGAAGACATCGACCAAGTGATCGGCCGGGTCATGTCGGCACTGAACCAGCAGTCCAGCCGCGAGGAGCGCAAGCTCGCGTCGCGCGTGGGCGAGATCGTCGTCAGCGACACCATCGCCCCGGCGGACATGGCGGGCATGGCGGGCCAGGGCATGCTGGGCGTCATCGCTAGCGCGGGCAGCATCTATTCCCACAGCGCGATCCTCGCCCGCAGCTTCAACATCCCGATGCTGGTTGGCACCAGGGACGCACTGGCCACGGTCAACGACGACGACCTCGTGCTGATCGATGCGGAGCGTGGCGAAGTCATCGTCCACCCCACGGCGCAGGACCTCGCGCGCTATCGCCAGTGGCAGCGTCAGGCCGCCGCGGAAGGCCGCCGCCTGGCGGCGCTCGCCACCGCGCCGACGCTCACCCGCGACGGCGCGCACGTACGCCTTTACGCGAACGCCGAACTGGCCGGCGACGTCACCCTGGCCCGCTCGCGCGGCGCCGACGGCATTGGCCTGTACCGTTCCGAATTCCTGTTCCTGCGCCAGCGCGGATTGCCCTCCGAGGACGAGCAGTTCGCGGCCTACCGCGACGTCGTGCTCGGCATGGGCGGCCTCCCGGTCACCATCCGCACGCTCGATCTCGGCGCGGACAAGGCCGATGCGGCCGGCCTCGCGATCCGCGGCGAGGACAACCCGGCGCTGGGCGTACGCGGCATCCGCCTGTCGCTGCGGTATCCCGACATCTTCAGCGTGCAGCTGCGCGCGATCCTGCGCGCGGCCTGCTACGGACCGGTGCGCATCCTCGTGCCGATGGTCACCCACATCGGCGAGTTGGCCGCGGTCCGCACGCTCATCAAGAAGGCTCGCGAGGATCTCTCGCGGCAGGGCCAGGAGCTTCCGGAGCGACTGGACGTCGGCGCGATGATCGAAGTGCCGGCGGCGGCGATCGGGGTCACGTCGATCCTCGCCAAGGCGGACTTCCTCGCGATCGGCACGAACGACCTCGCCCAGTACGTACTCGCCGCGGATCGCAACAACGACGCCCTGGAAGGCATCTATGACCCGCTGCAACCGCCCTTCCTGCGCCTGATCGCTCACGTGATCGCCAGCGCACGGCGCGCGAAGAAGCCGGTGAGCCTCTGCGGCGAAATCGCCGGCGACAAGCAGTTCACGGCCTTGCTGCTGGCGATGGGCCTGGAAGAATTCAGCATGCACCCCGGCCAGCTGCTGCAGGTGCGCGACCGCCTCACCTCGCTCGACTGCGGCGCGCTCCGCCGTGCGGCGCCGCGGCTGTTCCGTGCGCATACGCGCGACGAAGTCGAGGAACGCCTGCTCGAGGTCGTGGCGAAGCAGGACGGCTGCAACTAAGCGAGGCTGCTTGCCTCCGCACGTGATTGCAGATTTTTTCTCCGAGCCGGCGAGCGTCGCCAGCATGGCATCGCTCGCCACCTTCCGATCGGCGTCCAGCGTGCAGCACCGCGTCGTGGAAGCTCGGGTCGGCGTCTGCCCATCGTCGAGCGTGGTCGATGCTTCCATCGGCTCATTTGACGCACTGCGTCAACGATATGAACAAAATCTGGCACTTGCGATTTTGTCTGACAATATGTTTGACTGAGTTTCGGCCGGATCGGGGTGGCCGGGGAGCAACACGAACAGCGAGCAGGTGTCCGCAGGGACGCCTACGGGAGAGGCATGTCCGCCTTCGGGTGAGCGGCCGTCGACGGGGGCTGTATGAAGAAGTCATGTTGGACGCTGGCAATCGGGATGTTCGTGGCCCTGGTCGCTCACACGGCGTCGGCAGGAAATGCGGCGCGCTGGACGCCCGCCCAGGCCCATGCGTGGTACGCGAAGCAGCCATGGCCGGTAGGCAGCAACTACATCCCGGCCAACGCGATCAACCAGTTCGAGATGTGGCAGGCCGACACCTTCGACCCCGCGCGCATCGACAAGGAACTGGGCTGGGCTCAGGCACTCGGCATGACCACCATGCGTGTGTTCCTGCATGACCAGCTCTGGGAACAGGATGCCGCCGGCTTCAAGAAGCGCATCGATACGTTTCTCGCCATCGCCGCGCGGCATGGGATCAAACCGATGCTCGTGTTGTTCGATTCCTGCTGGGACCCGGTCCCGAAGCTGGGCAGGCAGCGTGCTCCCGTCGCCGGCGTCCACAACTCCGGCTGGGTCCAGGGCCCCGGGGTCGCCATGGACGATCCGGGCCAATATCGCCGCCTGAGGGATTACACCGTCGACATCGTCGGGACCTTCGCCAAGGACCCGCGCGTCCTTGCGTGGGATGTGTGGAACGAACCGGACAACCCGGGAGGCGGTAACTACACCACCAACCCGAAAGACAAATTCGAGCGTGTGGCCGAGTTGCTTCCGCAGGTGTTCGACTGGGCCCGCAGCGCATCACCCACGCAGCCGCTCACCAGCGGGGTCTGGCATGACGACGACTGGACCCCGGGCGCGAAGCTCAATGCGGTGGAGGCGACGCAGCTCGAGCGTTCCGACATCATCACCTTCCACAGCTACGACTGGCCCGAGACGTTCGTGAAGCGCGTCGCGCAGTTGACGCCTTACGGCCGCCCCATGATCTGCACGGAATACATGGCCCGCGGGGCTGGCTCGACCATCGACGGCATCCTGCCGCTCGGCAAGAAGCTCGATGTCGGCATGATTCAGTGGGGCTTCGTCGAAGGAAAGACGCAGACCACCATGCCCTGGGATTCCTGGGACAAACCCTACGTCCAGAAGCCGCCTGTGCTCTGGTTCCACGACCTGTTGCGCGGCGACGGCACGCCGTACCGCCAGCGCGAGGCCGAGATCATCCGCCTGCTTTCCAAATCGCCACGGGGCGTGGTGCCGCCCGATGCCGTGTCGTTTCCGCTGCAAGCCTTGAAGACCGCTCGTTGACCGCTTGACGATTCCAATCTCTGAGGGGAGATCTGCATGAAGCGCTTGTGTGTTCCAGCGACGCTGCTGGCGTCGATGATCGCTGCCATCCTTTCGCCAGCCCATGCCGCCGAGGCCCCGACGACGCAGGCGGCGGACCCGCAAAAAGCCACTGCCCCACCCGCGAAAGACGAAAAGAAGACGGCTGCCACGGCGCAACGCGACGCGGTGGCCAACGCGGTGAACCTCAACGCCGTGACCGTCCAGGCACTGCGTGAAAGCCTTGCCAGCGCACAGCAGATCAAGCGGGACTCGCGCATGGTCGTCGATTCCATCGTCGCGGAAGACGTGGGCAAGCTACCCGACAACAGCGTTGCGGATGCCCTGCAGCGCATCACCGGCGTGCAGGTGGCGCAGGGTTTCCAGGGCGAAACCACCTCCGTGGTGATCCGCGGCCTGCCCAACGTCGCCACGACGCTCAATGGTCGCGAGATCTTTTCCGGTGTCGGCCGATCCTTCGCGTTCCAGAACCTTCCCGCCACGGCGGTGAAGGCATTGAACGTCTACAAGTCGAGCGAAGCAAGCATGATCGACGGCGGCATCGCCGGCGTCGTCGACATGCAACTGTATCGCCCGCTGGATTTCGACGGTTCGCGCGTAGCGGCCACCTTCAACGAAACGCATAGCCACTACGCCGACAAGAACGACCCGGAAGGCAGCCTGCTGCTGAGCAACCGCTGGCACACCGATGCAGGCGAGTTCGGCGCACTCCTCAACATGGGCGCCAGCGAACAGCACTACGACTACAACGCGGTATGGGGCGACTATCCGCGTGTGCTCACGGGTGCATCGGGCGACCCCATCCGCAGCAGCAACGGCGATCTGATCTCCGCGCCCAATGGCTTCGGCGCCGACTACAACATCGGCAAACGAAAGCGCCAGGAAGCGAACTACGCCCTGCAATGGAAGCCGAACGACCAGACCGAGTTCTACGTGGAAGGCCTGTACGACTGGATGAACGACCGTTACAACCAGCCGTTCTTCTTCAGCTTCCCCACCGGAGCGGTAGATCCCACCTCGGTCGCGGTATCGGATACCTGCTATGCCAACCAGCAGACCGGTTCGCCCTACTACGGGCAACGCATCTGCGATGCCAGCAGCGCCACGTGGTCCGGTAACAGCTACGCCGCCACCAGTACGCAGGCGCACGAGCAGCGCGGCCACGACATCCAGAACTCGATCGGCGCGAAATGGCATAACGACAAGCTGACCCTGTCGACCGACTTTTCCTGGAACTCTACGTCGTTCCACGAGCAGAACTTCATCATCGATACCTTCCTCAAGGGGCCGATCACCACGGTGTGGAGCGGCAACCAGGGAGACCACACGAACTGGGGCCTCGCAGGCAACCCGGAAACCAACCCCGCCAACTTCTACCTCAACGGCCTGTTCCAGACCTGGAACAACCAGAGCGCCAAGCAGTTCGCCTGGCGTGGCGACGGCAATTACGATTTCGCGGGCGACTTCTTCCAGTACGCCGATTTCGGCCTGCGCTACTCGAACCACAAGGCGGAATACACCGGCAGCGTGGAGATCTCGACGCCGCCGCCCGGCGGCACCGGCGACATCCCCGCCAACCCGAACCCGGACAACCAGGTGATCGCACGCTTCCCTTCCGGTTATTTCACGGCCATGCCCACTACTTCGGCCCTGCCGACGCGCTGGCTCACCGGCTCGTACGATTACCTGATCGATCACGCGGACGCCCTGCGCACGTTATACGGACTGCCCACCGGCCTGGCGCCGCAGAATCCCGGCCGCTACTACCAGATCAAGGAACAGGCCATCGCGGGCTACCTGCAGGTGGCTTACGGCAACGAGCTTTTCGGCATGCCTTACGACGGTTTGATGGGCGTCCGCGTGGAACGCAACCTGCGCCGCCTCAACGCCTTCTCGTACGACGCCGGCACGAACATCTATACGCCGATCTCGGCAGGAACCAACGCGCCCGTCTACCTGCCGAACCTCAGCTTCAACCTGCACATGACCGACCAGTTGCAACTACGCCTGGTGGCCGCGAAGACGATCACCTACCCCGGGTTCGGCCAGCTCAACCCGTCCATCTCGCTCAATCCACCCACCATCAACCGTGCGGGTGTGGCAGCGAGCGGCAACCCTGACCTCACGCCGATCAAATCGACCAATTACGACGCCTCGTTGGAGTATTACTTCGGCCCGTCCAGCTACATCAGCGGCAACGTGTTCTATCGCGACATCAAGGGCTATATCCAGAACTACGTGACCGACGTGGTGATCGGCGGCCTGCCCTACCAGTTGTCCTCACCGCAAAGCGCGGGCTCAGGTCACCTCGACGGTACCGAGGTGGCCTACCAGCAGTTCTTCGACTTCCTGCCGGGCGCGTTCAGTGGGCTGGGCGTCCAGTTGAACTACACCTACATCGAAGGCAGCACGCGTTCGCCTCAGTACATCGGCGGTCCCATCGTGGTCGCGCCGCTGCAGAACGTCTCGAAGAACAATGGCAACGCCGTGCTGATGTACGAGAAGTACGGTATCTCGGCGCGCCTTGCCTACAACTACCGCAGCAAGTTCATCGACGGCTTCAACGCCGTGAATGTCGCGGGGGTGAACGACTACATCAAGCCGGCAAACCAGGTGGATTTTTCGCTGGCCTACGATTTCACCAGGAACCTCACGGGCGTGTTCAACGCCACCAATATCCTGGGCGCGAACCTCCACCAGTTCTTCGGCGAAGGCACCAGCCGTCCGCGCGATATCCGCTACCAGGATCGCACGGTCGGCGTCGGTGTGCGCCTCAAGCTTTGACGTTTCTTCCCCGGCGTATCGGGCAGCGCGTCCCGATACGCCCACTTTTTGAAAGAGGGATCAGGACATCATGAGGTTGCGCAAGCGTGCGGTTCCCGGCCTTGCCCTGCTGGCCATGGCGGTGTGTACAAACGCGGCGCCGACCGGACCCGTGGCCGTCGGCACCCATCTCGCCGACGGATCCGGGTACGTCACGGTCACGCGGGTAGGCGAAGGCAACGACCGCCTTCTCATGGCCTTTGAACAGAAAGGCATGGCGGGCATCGCGCTCTGGCGCAGCGAGGATGGCGGCGACCATTGGCAGTCGGCCGGCGACGTCACGGACCAGGTCCATAAGGATCCCGCATGGCAGCTGCGTTGGCAGCCGCACCTCATGCGCCTGCCGCGGGCGAGCGGCGGACTCGCCGCGGGTACGCTCATCCTCTCTGCCAACGCCACCGGCAACGATGCCGACGGCCGGGTGACCTCACAGGACCTGCAGGTCTATGCCTCCACCGACGCCGGCGCGACATGGCACTACCGCGGCTCGGTGATAAAGGGCGGCGGGCGGCCGGAGGACAAGGGCAACAAGGGCGTGTGGGAGACCAACATCCACGTGCTCGACGATGGACGCATGGTGGCCTACTACTCCACCGAACAGCACAAGGCCGAGGGTTACAACCAGGCGCTCGCGCACAAGCTGTCGACCGATGGCGGCAAGACCTGGGGACCGGAAGTGCTGGATGTCGCCATCCCCGGCGGCGTGGAACGGCCGGGGATGGCCGTGGTGACCCGGTTGGGCGATGGCCGTTACGCCATGACCTACGAGAACATCGACGGCCCGAACAACGGGCAGGTGCACATCAAATTCAGCCGCGATGGCCTCGATTGGGGGGATCCGCAACGGCACGGCATTCCGGTGGCGACCGCATCGGGCGCGTGGCCGTCGGCCTGCCCGGTCGTGCAGTGGTTCCCCGTGGGTGGCCCCGAAGGCACGCTGGTGATCTCCGCCGAGCGTGCCGGCGGCGGTGGCGACGAAGGTGGCCGCTCGCTGTACTGGAACAATGCTTCGGGCCGTGGCCCGTGGTGGGAGGTGCGGGCGCCCGTGCAAAAGCGCACCGGCAACATCCACGCAGGGTGGACGCAAGCCCTGCTCCGTCGCGACGACGGACGATTCCTGCACGTGACTACATCGTCGTCGCCCTCGGAGCCCTCGTCCGAGTGGGCGAACGAAGTGCTTTACCGCAGCGCGCCGCTGGATTTCAGCCGCTTCGAAGCCGAAGACGCGGCGAAGGAAGGGAGCGTGGTCATCACCGACGACAAGGCCTCGAATGGCCGCAAGGCACGGCTCGGCGCCGGCAATACGGGCCGCCTGCGCTTCGACGTAGCCAGCACGGGCGGCACGCAGATGCTCCATGTGCGCTTCGCCACCGTCGGGCTGCCTGGCGTTCCCGCCATCGTCGTCAACGGCGCGCGCCAGCCGGCGGGGGACGTGCACGACGATGGCGACGGCTGGTCCATGCTCGAGGCCAGGGTCAACCTGTTGCCGGGCATGAATACGTTGGCCATCGATGGCGGCGCCCACGTGTTGGACGTGGATTACCTGCAGGCGGGGCACTGACATGCGCCGCCTGCTGGCAGCATCGCTGTTGTGCGTGGCTGCGGCGGCGCATGCACAGGCGCTACTGCCCTCGGGGCCGGATCCGTGGGTGGCTCAGCGACAAGGCGTGTTCTATTACATGAACACGATGGGCGACCGCATCGCCATCCGGAAGACGGCTGACATGCAGCGTTTGAACGAGGCAGCACCCGTCACCGTCTGGCGTCCGCCTGCCGAAGGCCCCAACTCGGCCGCCATCTGGGCGCCGGAACTGCACTTCCTCAACGGCAAGTGGTACCTGTACTACACCGCGACGGACAAACGGCACAACGATGACGCGCATCGACACATTTTCGTCCTCGAGAACGCCGCCGCCGACCCCACCACGGGTGCCTGGGTCGACAAGGGCATGCTGGCCACGCATCTGCCTGGCATCGACGGTACGGTGTTCGACTACCGGGGCAAGCTCTATTTCGCGTATTCCGCTTACGTGGGCGACCGAAGCGATCTGATCCTCGCTCCCATGCTCAACCCGTGGACCGTGGGCGAAGCACAGGTGGATATTGCCGGTCCGACGTTCGCGTGGGAGATGCAGGGCGGCCGGAAAATCCTGGAAGGTCCTGAATTCATCGAGGGCCCCGATGGCACGCCGTATCTCACCTATTCCGGCAGCGCATGCTGGTCCGACGACTACGCGATCGGCCTGTTGACGGCGGACAAGGACGCCAACCTGCTTGACGCGGCCTCGTGGAGAAAGTCGCCAAGACCGGTGCTCGCCAGTTCGCCCCGGAGCCATGTCTACGCACCGGGCCACAACGGCTTCTTCAAGTCCGCCGATGGCAAGACCGACTGGATCATCTACCACGCCAACGGCGGCCCGGGATGGAAGTGCACGGCGCGCCGCGCGCCGCATGCCCAGCCGATGCAATGGGATCCCCAGGGCAGGCCCATATTCCCCGATCCGCGTTAGCGGGCGAGCAGGCAATCCCCTACAGGCATCTCAGGGCTTGCCCGATTATCGGTCGACATGTCGGCACCTAATCTCGATGGGCCGCCATGGATTCCCCCGGCGGCTTCCCCATCGATAGCAAGGAGCAACACCATGGGCTACATGATGCGAGGTTTCGTCCACACGGGCGACGAAAACGGTCAGGAAGATAGCGCCGCCACCGTCAGCCAGCTGGCGCCGTGCGAACTCGACGAGCTCGTCGAGGATTGAGGAAGCGAACGGGGCCGACGGCCCCGTTTTTCAAGGAGGAATGCCATGCTCCCGCCCGAGCGAGAATTCACGCTTGCCGTCGCCCGCCAACGCATAGAAGCCGATCTCGCGGCTCACGGCCTGCAATGGCAGGCGACACCCCATGGCGACACGCTGCACGCCACCCTCGTGGAACTGTTCGACACCGACGGAACGCCGCTTTGCACCGGCGTAGGAAAGGGCGACGCGGAAACGGCGCTCGTCGGAGGGCTGTTCGAGGCCTTCGAGCACTACCTCGCGCTGCATGACGAGTGTTCCCGACGGCACGTGCGGACCAACGCGGGCAGTATTCCCCGCGGGCTCGGCGCGGCGATCGACGCCTTGCTGGCGGCCCAGTCGGGCGCCTCCATGGCTTGCCGCGTCTACACCGATTTCTTCCGTGCCGACACAGCGCTTTACCCGCTCGCCCTTTCCCGTCCCACGTACATCGACGCGCCCGCCAACGATGACGAGTTCGATTATTCAAGCCTCCGCCGCTACGCCAGCAACAGCGGCACCGCCATCGGGTCGACCTTCGCCGAGGCGGCGCTGCATGCGATGAACGAGGCCATCGAGCGCGACGATGTCTCCCGCTTCCTCCGGGCCCATTTCCATGATCGCGACGACGAGGCGCTGCTCGTGGTCGATCGCCGGACCGTGGACTGGCGCATCGCGCGGCTGTGGTCGTCCGCGGAACGGGAGTTGGGCGAGACTGCCATCCTCCTCGACATCTCGTCGCACGGTTCGGCCCACACCTTCCTTGCCTTCGCCGCTACCTGCCCGCATCCCGTGCACGTGTACGGCAGCGGCAGCTCCGCGTCGGCATCGCACGCGATGGCACGTGCCCTCGGGGAACTGGTGCAGGTGCATACCATGGCGCGGGTCGCACCGGCCGTCGCCGGCGATCTGGCACGGGCCGAACGGCGGTTGCGCCCCTGGCCACGGCTGCACCGCGCCTGCGTGGCCGACCTTCCCTCCCTGTTCGACACCGCGGCCCGTCGATATGCCAAGCCAGCGCCGTTCTCTTTCGACACCACCGTAGGCGAGCAGCTCTCGCAGGGCATGCGTCGGCTCATCTTGGAAGGATACCGACCGCTGGTCCATACGATCCGGCAACGCGCCGACGGGACGACGTTATGCCAGGTCCTCGTGCCGGGATTCGAGCATTACCACATCGTCGGCGAAGGCAATCTCGTCGTGCCGTCCTTTCCGGCCCGGCGGCCTGTCCATGCATGAGACGGGCGACTGGCTGGCGCGGGAGAGGAATCTGCGCACCGGGATCGACGGCGCTCGCGCCATGGCACCCTGTCCCTGGCGCTTGATCGAGCGCTCTCCGGAGTCACAACAGCAGTACTTCATGCTCCGCCATGGCGGACGGCAGTGGCTCGGACGCAAGTTCGCGACCGAAGGGGCCAAAGGCCCCTCCCTGTCCAATCGCATCGAGCCGATGCACCTGCTCGGCGACGAGGTCGACATCGCGTTATCGGGAAACGACGTCGTCTTCGATTTCGTGCTGCGCCGCCCTGACGAGGCCATGGGCTTCCTGCGCGAAGCGGCCGGCGATCCGTCGAGCGACATCGTCTTCCCGTTCCCGGCCCGGGATGCCGCGGGGCGCGAATGGGTGTGCCCTCCCGCTTTCTGGTCGCGCGTCGCCTCGAATCCGGCGATCCTCGCCCAGGACGAATACCACGTGCACCCGGTGTGCGCCGATACCTTGAGGCATTGGCTGCCTTCGGGCGCGCTCGTTCGCGATCCAGGATGTTCCACCGGCGATTTCGTTGCGGCCATGGCCGAGGCCTGCCCCGCACTGCGCTTCGAAGGGCGGGACATCTCGGCGGCGATGATCGACATCGCGAGATCCCGTCACGCCGGCAAGGCGGTGAGCTTCGGCATCGCCGACGCCGCCGATGCCGAACCGCAGTCCTGCGATGGACTGATCGTGCGCTTTCTCAACGCCGAGGTCGTCACCCGTGCGCAGGCCATGGCGCTGTTCGACCGGCTGATCCCGGCGCTGCGCCCCGGTGGGGTAGCCGTTCTGTTCGGACACACCCCACTCCTGGTGCCGGTGCGCGAGCGGGCCGCGGCACATGGCCTGCGCATCCACCGATGCAGTGCCCCGGCAACCGGGGAGCCCGGACTCTTCCAGTTCTACGTGCTCGGCACGCCATGAGGCGTGCCGGACACTACGCGGCGCGAACCGACTTCATCGCTTCGGCATTGCGCATGACGTTCGCGCGCAGTTCCTCGCTGTCGAAATCGTCCACCGAGATGAACTCGGCCACGCCGTCGCGCACGCGCTGGAGGAGTTCGCGCTCGGCGGCCGTGATGGCACCCAGCCTCTCGGCTTCCACCAGCTGCTCGTTGTACGTATGCGTGCGCAGCTGGCCACCCTTGAACGCCTTGACGAACTTGCGCTCCACCGGCTCCGCCGCGATCACGTCCGGCAGTATCTGGTTCATGCGGCCCACCGTGTTGTTCGCCGTGGGCGTGAGGTAGCTCCACGTGGTGAGACGGTCGCGCGCCTCACTCGGCGCCGTAATGAGCGCGGCGACGCGACGGCCGAGGCGGTCAGACGGCGGTACCTCGCGGCGGCCGAACGGGAACACCAGGGCGCGCAGCAGCCAGCCCACCGGACGCACGGGGAAATTGCGGATCACGCCGTCCAGCGCCATCTGCATCTTCCACACGCACTCGTGGAACGCCCAGGCGAGCAGCGGACGATCCGCTTCCGGACAGCCGGTGTCCTCGTAACGCTTCAGCATGGCGCTGGCGATGTACAGGTACGACAGCGTGTCGCCCAGGCGGGCCGACAGCTTCTCCTTGAACTTCAGCTTGCCGCCGAGCACGCCCATCGAGACGTCGGCGCAGAGTGCCAGCGCCGCCGAGTAGCGGTTGAGCTTGCGGTAGTAGCGCCGGGTGTACGCATCGCCGGCGGTATCGCCGATCTTCGCCGCCGTGATGCCGAGGACGAAGCTGCGCACCGCATTGGAGAAGCCGAACCCGATATGGCCGAACAGCGCATCGTCGAAGGCCTTCAGGCGCTCGCGGTAATCCGCGATGTTCAGCGCCTGCATTTCCTTGAGCACGTAGGGATGGCAGCGGATCGCGCCCTGGCCGAAGATCATGAGACTGCGCGTCATGATGTTCGCGCCTTCCACCGTGATGGCGATAGGCACGCTCTGCCAGCCGCGGCCCATGTAGTTTTTCGGGCCAAGGATCACGCCCTTGCCGCCGTGGATGTCCATCGCATCGGACGCGATCTGACGGCACCACTCGGTGGCGTGGTACTTCGCGATGGCCGACGGGACAGCCGGCTTCTCGCCACGATCCACCGCGGCGGCAGTCGCGCGCGACAGTGCCTGCATGGCATAGGTAAGGCCGCCAATGCGGGCGAGCGCTTCCTCGACGCCTTCGAAACGGCCGATGGCCAGCCCGAACTGCTTGCGCATGCGCGCATACGCACCGGTGGCGGCAACCGCCATGCGCGAGGCGCCCGTGGCGTTCGACGGCAATGAGATGGCGCGGCCCACCGAGAGGCATTCGACCAGCATGCGCCAGCCCTGCCCGGCCATGTGCGGACCGCCGATCAGCACGGACAGAGGGACGAACATGTCCTTCGCATGGACCGGACCGTTCTGGAACGGGGTGTTCAGCGGAAAGTGCCGGCGGCCGATCTCCATCCCCGGCGTTTCGCGCGGCAGCAGCGCCAGCGTGATGCCCATGTCTTCCTTGTCGCCCAGCAGCTTGTCCGGGTCGTACATGCGGAAGGCGAGGCCGACGATCGTGGCGACCGGCGCGAGCGTGATGTAGCGCTTGTCGAAGGTGAGGCGGATGCCGAGGGTCTCCTCGCCGTTCCACATGCCCTTCGTGACGATGCCGAAGTCCGGGATCGAGGTGGCATCGGAACCGGCATAGGGACCGGTCAGTGCAAAGCACGGGATCTCGCGCCCGTCCGCGAGGCGCGGCAGGAAGTAGTTCTTCTGCTCGTCGCTGCCGTAGTGCATCAGCAGTTCGCCCGGCCCGAGCGAGTTCGGCACGGCCACGGTGGAAGCCAGCGTCTGCGACATGCTGGAGAGCTTCTGCAACACGGCTGAGTGGGCCAGCGCGGAGAAGCCCAGGCCGCCGTAGCTCTTCGGGATGATCATGCCGAAGAACTTGTTCTTCTTGATGAACTCCCAGACATTCGGCGGAAGGTCGGCCAGCTCGTGGGTGATCTGCCAGTCGTCGACCATGGCGCAGAGTTCTTCGACCGGGCCGTCGAGGAAGGCCTGCTCTTCGATGGAAAGTTCCGGCTTCGGCTGGCGGAGCAGTTCCGACCAGTCGGGCTTGCCCGAGAACAGCTGGCCTTCGAAACCGACAGTGCCGGCTTCGAGCGCGGTTTGCTCGGTATCGGAAAGCTTCGGCGTGACCTTCGCGAACAGCGATAGCAGCGGTGCGCTGATCTTCTTGCGACGGAAGTCGACCATCAGCAGAGGCACCGCGACCAGGCCCAGGAGGACCAGGAGCACGACGGTGGTCGCTGGCGCGCCGGCGACGAAGCCGACGACCAGGATCGTCGCCGCCGTCGCGATGGCCCACGTCTTCAGGGACGTGCGGTGGTAGGCGCAGGCAGCGGAGGCGATGAGTGCCGCCAGTACAACCAGGATCGCAGACATCGGTATCACCTCGTCAGAGTCGGTTAGCCAAGAGTAGTCATGAAAGCCGCGATCTCGCGCGTAAACGCGTCGTTCGCGTCGCCGGCCACCATGTGGGTGGCATCGGCGAGGGCCACGTGGCGCGCATGCGGCACGAGGCGGAGGAATTCGTCGACGGTATGCCGGGAGACGACGTCGCTGCGGCTGCCGGACAGGAGCAGCACCGGCACCTCGACCCGTGCGGCGGCGGCGAACAGGCGCGGCTGGTAACGCTCGCTTTCCTGGACGAGGCCGTCGAGCAGGGCCGGATCCCAGTGCCAGCGGAGCCTGCCGTCGGCGTCCTGGCGCAGCAACGGTTTCAGCTGCGCCTCCGTCTTGCGCTCGCGGCGGTGCGGCAGGTACGTCTCGATGGCCGAGGCCGCCTCGTCGTAGCTGGCGAAGCCTTGTGGATGCGCGCGCATGAAGCCGAGGATACGTTCGACACCGGCGGTTTCCCACCGAGGGGTGATGTCGACCAGCACCAGTGCCGAAAACGGCGGCGCCGTCCGGTCCTCGGCTTCGCCCGCGGCGACCAGGCCGAGCAATCCGCCCATCGATGCGCCGACCAGGACCGGAGGCCGCCCATCAGGCGAACGCGCCTGGTGCGCTACGGCCAGCAGGTCGGCGACGAACTGTTCCATGTGGTAATCGCCGCGCGGCATGTGCCCGCTCCCGCCATGGCCGCGGGCGTCGAACGCCGTCGCTTCGAAGCCCTGGGCGGCCAGCGTACGGGCGGCGCCGCTCCAGGCGTGGCGGGTCTGGCCGAAGCCATGCGCGAACAGCAGCGAGGGCGAGCGCTCGCCGGGCCAGCGCTGGGTTGCCAGCGCAAGGCCGTCGAACGAGGCCAGGCTCGCGTGGACGGAGGGGACATGGACGGGATCGGCTACCATACGGTCGAGTATGTAGTGCCGGGACGAGTGCGTCAATACGCCAGCGTACGGTGTGCTAAGCGCTGCCAAGTCAAGGTCTTATGCAACAACCCCCTGGTCTCGGCTACCATGCGCCGATGAACGATGGTGCGAAGAACGAACGAGCCCGCCTTTCCGCTGAAGACTGGGAGGACGGCGCCCTGGCCCTCATCGCCGAACAAGGGGTCGGCGCGCTTGCCGTCGAGGCCCTGGCCAGACGCCTCGGGGTAACCAAGGGCAGCTTCTATTGGCACTTCCGCACCCGCGAAGCGCTGCTTCAGGCGTCCCTGGAACGCTGGGAAGAATACGGGGAGCGCGAAGTGCTCGCAGAAATCGAGCGCATCCCGGACCCGCGCAAGCGCATGCCGGAACTGTTCCGCCGCGTGGCCCACGAACTGCAGCCGCACCGTGTCTATGCGGCCCTTCTCAAGGCGCTCGACCACCCGCAGGTGGTTCCGGTGATGTCGCGCGTATCGCAGCGGCGCATCGACTTCCTCACCCGCATGTATACGGAGGCAGGCCTGGATCCGGTGATGGCCCTGCACCGCGCGCGGCTCACCTACGCCGCCTACGTGGGCTTCCTGCAGCTGAACTTCACCCTGGGGCTTCCGCGGCTGTCGCATGAGGAGTTCGACGCGTACGTGGAGCACATGATCGCGACGCTGACGCCGGCGAAATCAGGCGACTGATCCTGAACGGCAGTTTCGTTTTGCTGCGCCGTACCTTGCCAATACCAGGAATCGCAAACTACTGTCTCCGCTTGCGTTTAACTGGAGACCACCACGGATGCGTTCGTACGGCAGCTCACTGGAAGCATTGAATCGATGGGTCGACGAAGTCGCCCGGCTCGCCGAGCCCGCCACCATTCACTGGTGCGACGGCTCGGAGGCGGAGTACGCCGACCTCGTCAAGACGATGCTGGCCAGCGGCGACCTCCTCCCGCTCGATCCCGAGAAGCATCCGCGCAGCTACCTCCATCGTTCGAGCCCCTCGGACGTGGCGCGGGTCGAACACCTCACCTTCGTCTGCACGCCCGAAGAGGAAGACGCGGGCCCGAACAACCATTGGATGGCGCCGGTCGAGGCGCACGCGAAGATCGACGCCCTGTTTGCGGGCGCGATGCGCGGACGCACGATGTACGTGATCCCGTACTGCATGGGCCCGATCGATTCGCCGATCTCGCGCTGCGGCGTCGAGATCACCGATAGCCCCTACGTGGTCGCCAACATGCGGATCATGACCCGGATGGGCGCACCCGCCCTGGCGCGCATCGAGCGCGACGGCAGCTTCGTGAAGGGCCTGCATTCCACCGGCGACCTCGATCCCGAGCGCCGCTTCATCATGCATTTCCCCGAAGAGCTCTCGATCAAGTCGATCGGCTCGGGCTACGGCGGCAATGCCCTGCTCGGCAAGAAGTGCCACGCGCTGCGCATCGCCAGCCACCAGGCGCGCCGCGAAGGCTGGCTTGCGGAGCACATGCTCATCGTGGGCATCGAGAACCCCAAGGGCGAGAAGCACTACATCGCCGCCGCGTTCCCTTCGGCCTGCGGCAAGACCAACCTCGCCATGCTCATTCCCACCGAGGGCTATCGCAAGGCGGGCTGGAAGGTCTGGACGGTCGGCGACGACATCTGCTGGATGACCCCCGGCGAAGATGGCCGTCTCTGGGCGATCAATCCGGAAGCCGGCTACTTCGGCGTCGCCCCCGGCACCGGCGCGAAGACCAATCCCTCGGCGCTGGCGACGCTCAGCCACGATGCCATCTTCACCAACGTCGCCCTCACCGCCGACAACCGCGCCTGGTGGGAAGGCCTCGGCGAAGGCGAACCGGCGATCGACTGGCAGGGCCGTCCCTACGATCCGGCCAATGGCCCCGCCGCGCATCCCAACGCACGCTTCACCGTGAGCGCCAGGCAGTGTCCCAGCTGGGCGCCGGAATCCGAAGCGCCTACCGGCGTGCCGATCTCCGCGATCGTCTTCGGCGGCCGCCGCCCGTCGCTGGTCCCGCTGGTGTTCGAGGCGAAGGACTGGGCCCATGGCGTGCTGATCGGCGCCGCGATGGGCTCGGAGACCACGGCTGCCGCGACCGGTGCCGTCGGCGTGCTCCGCCGCGACTCGATGGCGATGAAACCGTTCTGCGGTTACAACTTCGCCGACTACTTCGCCCACTGGCTGTCCTTCGACAAGCCGGGCGCGAGGCTGCCGCGCATCTTCCACGTGAACTGGTTCCGCAAGGATGGCGAGGGCCGCTTCATGTGGCCGGGCTACGGTGACAACCTGCGCGTGCTCGACTGGATGATCCAGCGCGTCGAAGGCCTGGCCAAGGGCACGGAAACTCCGATCGGCATCCTTCCCGCAAAGGGCGAACTCAACGTCGACGGCCTCGACCTCACCCCAGGCACCCTGGACGAACTCCTTCGCGTGGACGTGGAAGGCTGGCAGGAAGAACTCCGCGCCATTGGTCTCTACCTGGATGGCTTCGGTCAGCGCATGCCGGAGCGCCTCAAGGCCGAACGCCTGCGGGTGAGCAAGGCGCTGGACGCCGCGCTGACCCGCCCCGCAGCCCACGTGGCCTGAGCGGGCGCAGGACTCGCCCGCGCGCATGTAGGAGCGCGCCTAGCGCGTGCTGAGCTGTTGAGGCCGTGACCTGGAGCTGGCGCGCCAGCCTCTGGACTGGGGCGAAAACTCAGCACGCGCAAGGCGCGCTCCTATATAGCCGTTGTTAAACCGTTTGTCCCTTGCCGGCATCCAAGCTGGCAAGATGAACGCCCTATGCCTCGCCGCCACGTCCTTCATGCAGCCTGAGCTGCCCGCCGCCTCGTCGGACGAGGACGTCGTGCGCGCGGCGGTGGCGGGCGACCGTAAAGCCTTCGAGACCCTGTACCGGCGGCACGCCGACCGCGTTTACGGCGCCGTGCTGCGCCTGGCCGCATTCGATCACGCCCGCGCCGAGGACCTCACCCAGGAAGCCTTCGTGCGCGCCTGGCAGAAACTGGAAGGCTTCCGCTTCGAAAGCGCCTTCGGCACCTGGGTGTACCGCCTCGCGGTGAACGTGGCGCTGATGTCCATACGCGCCCGCAACGCCGACCCCGTCAGCATCGTCGGCGACGAACACCTTCCCGACATCACCGACACCGACAATCCCGTCCGCGCGTTCGAGCGCGAGGAACTGGAACAGGCCATCGCGGCACTGCCACCGCGAGCCCGCGCCGTCCTCGTGCTGCACGACGTGGAAGGATGGAAACATGAGGAGATCGCCGTCGAACTGTCGATGGCGGTCGGTTCCTCGAAAGCGCAGTTGCATCGTGCACGCGGCCTGCTCCGCCGCGCGCTGGGAGACAAGCCATGAACGAACTCGATTACCTGCGCCAGATGCGCTCGCTCAACCGCCCGGTCGTGCCGCATCGCGACCTCTGGGCCGGCATCGAAGCGCGCCTTGACCAGGCCCCTGCCGCGACGACTCGCCGGCACCGGGCCCGCCCCTGGCTGATGGCCGCTGCCATCGCCGGTGTCGCGGTACTGGGCGGCGGCATCGGCCTGCGCCTGACGGCACCCGCAGGCGAGGGCCAGGTCGCGGCCAGCACCGCCTGGAAACCTACCGATCCCCGCCTCACCGGCGCGGCGGTGGAACTCGACGCCGCGCGCATGGAGCTGACCCAGGCCATGCGGGATTCCCCCGATTCGGCCGCGCTGCAGCGCCTGCTGCTCCGCACCGAACGCCAGCGCGACCGTCTGCGTAACCTCGACAAGCAAGCCAGCTAAACGCGAACAGCCAGGACATTCCCCATGAAAACGCTCTACTTCACTCCCCTGCTGCTGGCGTTGTCGATCGGCGAGGCCTTCGCCTCGACGCCGATCAACCTGTCGAAAGACATCCGGCCCAACGCCCGGGTCAGCATCGAAAACGTCAAGGGCGAAGTGACCGTGACCGCTTGGGACAGGAACCAGGTGCAGGTCTCGGGCACCCTCGGCGAGGGCGCCAGGCCACTGCAGATCGAAGGCGACGACCGCAACGTCGACATCCACGTGGAAGGCGACGAGAAGAAGGGCCGCTGGTTCAGCTGGGGCAACGACTCCAGCATGCAGCCAACGATCCTCAACGTGCGCGTGCCGAAGAGCGTCGAGGTGGACATCAACGTGGTCAGCGCACCGGTCAGCATCGACGGCCTCGACGGCGGACGGATCAACGTGGAATCG
This sequence comes from Luteibacter sp. SVR4-7G, assembly GCF_056755555.1. Classification (NCBI taxonomy): domain Bacteria; kingdom Pseudomonadati; phylum Pseudomonadota; class Gammaproteobacteria; order Lysobacterales; family Rhodanobacteraceae; genus Luteibacter; species Luteibacter sp. SVR4-7G. The sequence goes on from NZ_JBPGXO010000029.1 coordinate 49,977, forward strand.
ATCAGCGGACGGATTCGCGCCAACCTGCGCTCCCCGGACGTGAGCATGCAGACGGTCAGTGGCACGATCGACCTTGCCGGCCGCGCCGGCCGCGCCGATCTGCAGACCGTTTCCGGCGACATCACCGCGCCCAGCGTGGGCGAGAAGGTGGATGCGCAGACCGTGTCCGGCCGCATGACCATCGGCGGCGGTCCCTGGAAGGAAGCCAACTTCAGCACCGTATCGGGCGACACCCAGGTGAACGGCGGCCTCATCGACGGCGGCAAGATCGACGTCGATTCGATGAGCGGCGACGTGCAGATCCAGCTGCCTGCCAATACCTCCGCCCGGCTCGAGGCATCCACCTTCAGCGGCGACCTGCGCAGCGACTGGGGCAATGCCTCGAGCGGCGACGAAGGCCCGGGCAAGGAACTGAAGACGACGATCGGCGGCGGCGCCGGCAACATCCACGTCGAATCGTTCAGCGGCGACGTGCGCGTGCGCAACATGGGGCGCTGAGCGAGCGGGGTGCAGGAGCGCCTTCTGCGCGCTGCTCTGCACGCTGTAGGAGCGCGCCCTGCGCGCGACAGCTCTTCGCTTCGGTCCCCAAGCTGGCGCGCCAACGGCTGGACTGGGCCGAAAAGCTGTCGCGCGCAAGGCGCGCTCCTACAGCGCGCCTCGCGCGTCCCTACAGTGCGCTTTGCGAGTCCCTACAAGTCCTGGTGGTATTGCACGTACGGCGTGCGCGACTGGTCCGGCTCGGGGAGCGCCGGGCTGCTGGGCGCATTGCCCGAGGACCAGACGTTCTGCGCACCGACCGACAACTCGCCGCGCCATGGCAGGCGCCAGGTCACGCCGAGGTCGATGGCGCTCCAGCGGCGGTCCGGGTTGAGGCCGTTCACCGTGGCGGCTTCGGGCTGCATGGTACGGCCCGTGATCGAACCCGACAGCGAGCCCCGATCGACACCGAAGCTCAACGCCTTTTGGTCGACCGAGCCGATACCGAGCAGGTTGCCCGGCAGGAGCCGGATGCGGCCGATGCTGGCGCCGAGGTCGATGCCGCTGCGTGCACCGAGGTCGACCCGGCCGTGGGCATTGAGCTCGGTGCTGGAGGACAATGCCCCTAGCGGCAGGCCGGACGCGGTGGCAAGGCCGGGAAGCACACGCGGCAGTGCGGCACCCGTCCCGGCCGGACGGCTGGAACCGACACCGACGCCGACGCTATAGCCGGTGCCACGGAACGTGGCGCCCACTTCGCTGCCAACGATACGCGGCGGCACGCCCGGCGAGCTGCAACGGTCGCTCTTGACCGCCGAGGCCCCGCAGGACTCGGCCGAATTGATCCAGCCCTGGCCGCTGACGCTGGCATGGGCCTGGATGCCCGGGCCGAGGTCGTACCGCAGACCGCTGGAAAGGAAAGGACCGGCACCGATCGGGTTCAGCGCGAGCGGCTTGGCCGGGTCGGCATGATCGTCCGACTGGAGGCCCAGGGGCCGGACGTCCCCGGATCGCGACGAGGGCTGGCCGGCCGTATCGGCCTGACCGCCGAGATCCGCGTACGTGCCCAGGAAAGGCGACGACGCCGCGTCCTGAGTCACCGGCGCAACCTGTCCTACCGCGGTGAGCGGCATCAACAGAAGCATGGTGAGTAAGGATCTGCGCATGGATAGTCTGTCGGCAGCGGCTGATATTCCCCGAGGCCCCGTTCTCAGCCTGAACGGGAACGAGGTGGAGTATATCCCATTTTACTTTTTACTAACACCCCCGCGAGGGCCCTTCAGGAATCGAAACAGCTGCCGTTTACCACCGTTAAGGGGTGCCGCGCCATATAGGTGCAGGGATCACGGGACCGCGGCCGCCGGGCCCCATCGCGCGGCCACGACAACGCATATAGACTGATCCGAACACGACCGGAACCCCGTCAGGCGATGACCTTCGCTCCATCCCAAAGCCCGACTCTGCAGGCGCCCGGTCGCGGCGACGTGGAGCCGTTGCAGGACGCCCTCGAACGGCTGCTCCGCGCGGCGGACGCCGAGTCGGTGCGCACCGAATGCGAGGCTTTCGTCCACTGCCTGTTGGCCGATGCGACGGTCACCTGGCGGGCGGACGCGGAGGCGATCCCGGCCCGGCCCGGGCTGCTGGAACTGGCGGTGGACCCGCAGAACGAGCGCAGCCTGGAGGTGACCGCGGCCGAGGCCGACCTGGTGACCTGGGCGGACATGCTCTCGTGGCTCGGCAGGCTGGCATCGGCCCGCCTGCGCCAGCTCGCCGAAACCGCGAACCTTTACGAGGCCATCTCGCGCCTCGCTCTCGCCGAACGGCTGCAGCGCGCGCTTTACGCCATCGCCGAACAGGCGGGTGCCGAGCACAACATGAAGGACATGATGAGTGCGCTCCACGGCATCGTGGGCAGCCTCATGTATGCCGAGAACTTCTTCATCGTCCTGTACGACGCGCAGAACCGCACCGTGCGCTTCCCATACTTCGTGGACACCGAGGACAAGGACATCCCGGATCCGGAAGGCGTCCGCGCAATCGAGGCGATCGAGAACACGCTGACCTGGCACGTACTGCAGAGCGGGCGCTCGATGATGGGCGCCAGCAGCGAGCTGGAAAAGAACCTTCCGGGGCCGCGGGTGAACATCGGTCCGCCCAGCGACGACTGGCTCGGCGTGCCGATGAAGCGCGGGGAGGACGTCGTGGGCGCACTGGTGGTGCAGAGCTACCGTGCAGACACGCGTTACACCGAAAACGACCGCGACCTGCTCACTTACGTCGCCCAGCACGTGCAGACGGCATTGGAACGACGGCAGGCGCACGAGGAACTGGAGCGCCGCGTCACCACGCGCACCGCAGCGCTGCGGGAAGCGAATCGCGTGCTGCGCCAGCAGGTGTTGCAGCGCCAGCGCGGCGAACGCCTGCAGGCTGCGCTGTTTCGCATCGCTGAGCTTGCCAACACCTCCGACAGCATCGAGAACTTCTACGCGGCGGTACACCGGGTCATCGGCGGTTTGCTCTACGCGCGCAATTTCTACATCGCGCTGCTGTCCGAAGACCAGAACAAGCTCACCTTCCCGTACTCGGTCGACGAACTGGATGGCGTGCGCGAACCACGTGAGCTTGGCCGCGGCCTCACCGAATACGTGCTGCGCAATGGCAAGGCCCTGCTCGCCGACCGCGACGAGATCGACCGCCTCAACCGCGACCATGTGCTCTCCACGAGCGGCGCCAAATCCCTGCACTGGCTCGGCGTGCCGTTGATCTGGAACGAGAAGTCGATGGGCGTGCTGGCCGTCCAGAGCTATACGCCCGAGCACACCTACAGCGCGCGCGACCAGGAACTGCTGACCTTCGTCAGCTACCACATCGCCAACGCGCTGCAACGCAAGTACACCACCGAATCGCTGAAACAGGCTTACGCCAGCCTGGAGCGCCGGGTCACCGAACGCACGCGTGCCCTGGCCCTCGCCAATCGCGACCTGCGCGAGCAGATCGCCGAACGCGAGCGCGTGGAGCGCCGGCTCAAGTACGAAACGCTGCACGACTCGCTCACCGGCCTGCCGAACCGCACGCTGCTGCTGCAGCGCCTCGAGCAGGCGCTGAACCACTACCGGGAGAATCCCGGCGAGCTGTTCGCGGTGCTGTTCATCGACCTCGACCGCTTCAAGGTCATTAACGATTCCGTCGGCCACCTGGTGGGCGACGACCTGCTCTTCCAGGTCGGCGGCCGCATCCGCGCCTGCCTGAAGACGCGCGACGTCGTGGCCCGCCTGGGCGGCGACGAGTTCGCCGTGCTGGTGGAAGGCATCGTCGACCCGCACGCGGCGACGCATATCGCCGAGCGCATCATCGCCCAGTTGCAGACGCCGTTCCGCCTCGGCGCGAAGGAGATCTTCACCTCCGCATCGATCGGCATCGCACTGCCGACGCCGGATTACACGCGCCCTGAGGAACTGCTGCGCGATGCGGACTCGGCCATGTACCGGGCGAAGGACGAAGGCCGCCACCGGGCCGCCGTGTTCGACGACCGCCTGCGACGCGAAGCGCTGTCGCTGCTCGAGCTGGAAGGCGACCTGCGCCGCGCGCTGACCCGCGCCGAGTTCGTGCCGTTCTACCAGCCGATCGTGGAACTGGAGAACGGCCGCGTCGTCGGTTACGAGGCCCTGCTGCGCTGGCGGCATCCCGAACGCGGCCTGCTGCCGCCGGGTGAGTTCCTGGCCGTGGCCGAGGATACCGGCTGCTCCGAGGCGATCGACTGGCAGATCTTCGAGCAGGTGGCGCGTCAGGCGCGCGCCCTCGTCGGCGACGAGGGCTTCATCAGCATCAATGTGTCGGGCAGCCACTTCCGCTCGCCCGATCTCGACCAGCGCCTGCTCGACCTGCTGGCCGAGCACGCGGTGCCCGCGCGTTCGATCCGCGTGGAAGTCACCGAGCGGGCCCTCCTGGAGAACCCGGCTCAGGTCAAGCGCATCCTCGAGAACCTGCGCGATCACGGTGTGGGCATCGCCCTCGACGACTTCGGCACGGGTTACTCGTCACTGAGCTACCTGCACCAATACCCGATCGAGACGCTGAAGATCGACCGCTCCTTCGTGATCGAACTGCCGGCCGAGGACAGCGAGGCGCACAGCACCGCGGTGGTGCGCGCCATCCAGGCCCTCGCCGATTCGCTGCGCATGCAGGTGATCGCCGAAGGCATCGAGACGGAATCGCAGATGCGTGCCCTGCGCCGCATCGGCTGCCGCTTCGGCCAGGGCTTCCTGTTCGCGCAGCCTGCGCCGGCGAGCAAGTGGCTGGGTTCGCCGTTGTCCCTCGACGCCTGAAGCAACGCCAGGCTGCCGCTTCGATACCCAACCGGCCTGTAGGAGCGCGCCTGCGCGCGACATCTTTTCGCGCCAGTCACCAAGCTGGCGCGCGAGCTCCAAGGCACGGCCTCAAAAGATGTCGCGCGCACCGCGCGCTCCTACATCGCCCGTTCCTCTGCTAACGTCTGCGGGACGAC
>NZ_JBPGXO010000030.1:0-54089 GCF_056755555.1 Luteibacter sp. SVR4-7G
AGATGTGTATAAGAGACAGACATCTTTTCGCGCCAGTCACCAAGCTGGCGCGCGAGCTCCAAGGCACGGCCTCAAAAGATGTCGCGCGCAGGCGCGCTCCTACACACGCTCTCAGACGATTTCGCGCGCGGGTTTGCGCTCCTACTGCAGAGTCGAGGGTGACGGCGGGGTTTCTACCTGGGTCAGCAGGCGCTCGGCATCCACGCGGTCGAAGACATAGCGGGTGGCGCAGAACTCGCAGATCACCTCGATCTCGCCGTCGCGGTCCGCGAGCGTCGCTTCTACTTCCTTGCGCCCCAGCGCACGCAGCATGCCCTCAACCCGCTCCTGCGAGCAGGTGCAGCCGAAAGCGAGCGGTTTCGGCTCGTACAGCCGCACCGTTTCCTCATGGTAGAGGCGGTAGAGGAGTTCCTCGGGGCGCGTGGCGAGCATTTCGCTGGCGCTGAGCGTCGCGGTGAGATGCCCGACGCGGGCCCACGCATCGTCGTCGTCCTCGGCGGCGCTGTGTCCGCCTTCCCCGGGCACCGGCTGCAACATCAGCCCCACCGCGTGCTCGCCGTCAGCGGCCAGCAGGATGCGCGCGGGCAACTGCTCGGAACGCTCGAAGTAGTTCTCCAGCGCCTGCCCGATCGACGCGGTATCGTCGAGCTGTACCACGCCCTGGTAACGGCCGCGCTCGGCGTGGCCGATGGTGATCGCCAGCATCGCCTCCGGCAGGTTGGCCAGTTCCACCCGCGACGGCAGCGCCTGCGCGTCGTAACGCGCAAGGCCACGAAGGCGGCCCTTGTCCGTGCATTCGGTGAAGAGCAGGCGCAACGCCCCCTGGCTCTTGAACTCGAGCGAAAGCGCGCCCTCGAACTTGATGTTGCCCGTGAGCAGCGCGCTGGCGGCCACGGCCTGCCCCAGGGTGTCGCGCAGGCCCGCCGGATAATCGGCACGCGAGGCGATCTCGTGCCAGCTGGCACCGAGTCGCACCAGCACGCCGCGCACGCCCGCCTTCTCGAGCATGAAGCGGTGCAGCACGTCTTCGGGAGCGAGGGTTTCGACGATCGAATCGGTCACGGCGGTCTCCTGGTGATCCAGCGGAAGATGGGGACGCCCGCGGGCACCGACAAGCCTGCCGCCGTCTTGGCCCTTATACTGCGCCATCCTTTGTCATCGCGCCGCCATGAGTCCGACGCTCCGTACGCCGCTCCGCCGGATCGCCCGCCTGTCGGGCCTGCTGCTGCTCGCATGGCTGGCGCTGTCCTGCTTCGTCGTGATCGCGCTGCGCTTCGTGCCGCCCTGGACCAGCGCGACGATCATGGAGCGCCGCGTGGGCGCGCTGGTGCACGGTGAGCGCGATTTCACGTTCCGTCATCGCTGGGTGCCATGGGAGCGCATTTCGCCACAGGTGGGCATCGCCATGGTCGCCGGCGAAGACCAGAAGTTCCCGTTCCACCACGGCTTCGACGTGGATGCGATCCAGGATGCCATCGACGCAGCCGATGAAGGCAAGCGCCTTCGCGGGGCGAGCACGATCAGCCAGCAGGTGGCCAAGAACCTTTTCCTGTGGAACGGACGCAGCTTCGTGCGCAAGGGCCTGGAAGCCTGGTTCACGGTGCTCATCGAAACCTTCTGGCCGAAGCAGCGCATCCTGGAGGTCTATATGAACATCGTCGAACTCGGCGACGGCATCTATGGCGTCGGCGCGGCCAGCGACGTGTTCTTCCACACCACACCCGACCGCCTGGGCATCGGCCAGGCCGCGCGGCTTGCCGCCGTGCTGCCCAACCCGCGCCGCTTCCGCGTCGACGCGCCGAGCGCGTACGTGCAGCGCCGCGCCGCTTGGATCGCGCGACAGGCCGCGCAGCTCGGCGGCCCTTCCTACCTCACCCGACCGGCGCCCGGCGCCGGACACGTCCGCTGAGATCATCATGTCCTTCTCGCTCGCCGTCGTCGTACCCGCCTATAACGAAGCCCAGGTGATCGGCAGCTTCCACGCCCGGCTCGGCGGCGTGCTTGACGGCATCGACGCCGTAGCGCGGATCATCTACGTCGACGACGGCAGCAGCGACGATACGTGGGCCATGCTCGCTGCGCTCGCCGAGGAAGACCCACGCGTGGAGGCCATGCGCCTCTCGCGCAATTTCGGCAAGGAGGCCGCCATGACGGCCGGCCTCGACGAAGCCGACGCCGACGCCGTCGTCGTCATCGATGCAGACCTGCAGGATCCGCCGGAACTCATCCCGGAGCTGGTGTCGCGCTGGCTCGACGGCTACGACGTCGTCTATGCCACCCGCGGCGAGCGCGCCGGGGAAACCCGGACGAAGAAGTTCACCTCGGCCGCCTTCTACCGCGTCATGGAACGGCTCTCCGATACGCCCCTGCCGCGCGATACAGGCGACTTCCGCCTGCTCTCGCGCCGCGCCGTGGAAGCCCTTCGCGGGCTGCGCGAACGGCAGCGCTTCATGAAAGGACTGTTCGCCTGGATCGGCTATCGCCAGATCGCCGTGACCTACCACCGCGACCCCCGCTACGCCGGCACGACGAAGTGGAACTACCTGCGGCTGACCAATCTGGCGGTGGAGGGCATCACGTCGTTCTCCACCGCGCCGCTGCGCGTGGCCACCTGGCTCGGCGTCTCCGCGGCGACCCTGGCCTTCCTCTATGGCCTGTGGGTGATGCTCAAGGCCGTGGTGTGGGGCGATCCGGTGCGCGGTTACCCGACCCTCATGGTGGTCATCCTCTTCCTCGGCGGCGCCCAGTTGCTGGCCCTCGGCGTGATCGGCGAATACGTGGGAAGGACCTATGCCGAGTCCAAACGGCGTCCGCTCTACTACGTCGAATCGCGGCGGGGCGGCCTATGGCGTTCGGCTGATCGCGGCCCCTCCGGGGGGCTGGAGTAAAATCCGCGGCATGCGGACCGTATTGATGTGCCACGCCGAAGACGCGTTCGACCGTGAGGGTCTCGCCGCGTGGCTAGCCTCGTTTTCCGATCTGGCCGGCCTCGTCCTGATCGAGGAAACCGGAGCGCAGAAGCGCGCGCGCGTCCGCCGCGAACTCCAGCGCGTGGGCCCCCTGCGCTTCCTGGACGTCATCGCGATGCGCCTGTATTACAAGCTCCGGCTCGCCGCCGCCGACCGGGCCTGGCTGGACGATGCACTGGCAGGGCTCCAGGCGCGTTTCGGCCGTACCCACGGCGTGCCGGAACTCCATGTCTCGAGCGCCAACGACCCCCGCGTGGCCGCCTTCCTGCGCACCTGCAAGCCGGACACGATGATCGCCCGCAGCAAGCAGCTGCTCTCGCGAAAGATCTATCGCATCCCGCGCCACGGCTGCCTGGTCATGCATCCCGGCACCTGCCCGGAGTACCGCAACGCCCACGGCTGTTTCTGGGCCCTGGCGGAGCGGGATCTCGACCGCGTCGGTCTTACCTTGCTGCGCATCGACGCGGGTGTCGACACCGGGCCGGTCTACGGCCATTTCAGCTATCCCTTCGACGAGTCGCGCGAGTCGCACGTGCGGGTGCAGTACCGCATGGTCCTCGAGAACCTCGACGTGCTCGCACAGCGCATCCGCGACATCGTCGCCGGGGAAGCGCGGCCCGTCGACGTCTCGGGCCGGCGGAGCGGCACATGGGGACAGCCATGGCTCAGCCGTTACCTGCGCTGGAAGCGCGCCGTGCGCGAGCGCGCGGCCCTGGCACCCGCCCGATGAGCCTGGCCACGCTCATGTACCACGACGTCATCGCGGACGGCCGCTGGGACGAGAGTGGCTTCCCGGGCAGCGCCGCCGCTCACTACAAGCTGGACACCGCCGACTTCATCAGCCATCTCGACGGCCTCCTCGCCGCGGGAGTGGCCTTCGCGGAACCGGATGCCGTCGTCCGGGGAAGGCGTGCGGGCTGCCTCCTGACCTTCGACGACGGCGGTGCCAGCGCGCCTGCCATCGGCAAGATCCTGCTGCGCCGGAACGTCCGCGGTTGCTTCTTCGTCACCACGGCCCGCATAGGCACGCCCGGCTTCGTCGACGCCGAAGGCCTGCGCGCCATGCGCCGCGCCGGCCACCTCATCGGCAGCCATTCGCACACGCATCCCGCGAACATCGCCAGCCTCGATGCGCAGGCGCTGCGCGAGGAGTGGCGGCGGAGCGTCGATCTTCTCGAGCAATTGCTCGGCGAGGAGATCCGGACCGCCTCCGTGCCGGGCGGCTTCATGTCGGCCGCTGTGCTGGACGCTGCCACGGCGGCGGGCATACGCGTCCTCTTTACCTCGGAGCCCACCACCCGTCACCGTCTTGCGGCTCCGTGCGCGGTGCTGGGGCGTTATGCCCTGCTGCGGGAATCGCCGGTCCGGACCGCCGTGGCCCTTGCCAGGGGCGACGGCGGAGCCCGACTGAAGCAATGGACGGCCTGGAACGTCAAGAAACCGCTGAAGCGGTGGGCGGGACCGGTGTACCGCTTCACGCGCGCGCAACTGCTGCACGGCCGCCTTTCATCAAATCGTGACTCCGCCCCGCTGCCGCGGGAGTAGACTGCATCCACCGCGGCGGCGGGCCGCGCCATCCCGGGAGTCGAGCATGCAGCAGGTCAAGCATCTCCTTGCAGAAAAGGGCAATGCGGTCTACGCGGTCGCACCGGACGCGGCGGTCTACGAGGCCCTCGAGCTGATGGCCGAGAAGAACGTCGGTGCCCTGGCCGTGATCCGCGGCGACGAACTGGTCGGCATCATTTCCGAGCGCGATTACGCCCGCAAGGTGATCCTCAAGGATCGGGCGTCGCGGGACACGCCGGTCGCCGAGATCATGACGTCGGCCGTGGTCACCATCGGGCCCGACGCCAGCGTGGACGACTGCATGCGCTTGTGCACCGATAATCGCCTCCGTCACCTGCCGGTGCTCGACGGCGGTCGCATCGCCGGCATGATCTCCATCGGAGACCTCGTGAAAGCCACCATTTCCGAGCAGAGGGAGACGATCAACCAGCTGGAAAGCTACATCGTCGGCGCTTGATCGCTCTCCGCGGCATCCCCGGATTCCGGCGCGAGATCCGGGGAGGTGGCCGCGCGCCTTGCCACTTCGATGGCGATCGCGGCCAGTCCCGCGCAGATGAGGCCGATGCCGGCGATGCCCACGCCAACGGCACGCAGGCCCTGCAGGCCGCCGGTGACCAGCAGGTCGCCGAAACGCCACACGGCGGTCTCGATGAAGTTCTTCCCCTTGTAGCGGGCCTCGCGCGGCATGCGCGTATACAGGGCATCGACGGCAGGCTTGGACATGCCAAAGGTCAGTCCACGCGTGGCTACCTGCACGATGGCGATCACGGGAACGGCCATGCCGAACAACACGGCCTCGTCGGGCCCATGCGTGGCGAGCCAGACCAGCAGCACGAGGTTCACCACCGACGGAAGCACCAATGCCCACACCGTGCCCAGGCCGCGCATCAGGAGCGGCGTAAGGGTCAGTTGCAGGAGCGCCCCGAGGCCGTTGATCCACAGGTCGAGGTTGGCGTAAAAGGCCGTGCGCGCCGCATTGTCCACGAAGTGGGTCTTCGTATAGTCCGCCATCAGTGCATAGGCCATGGTGGCGATGCCGTCGCTGAGCAGCATCAGCAAGGCCATATAACGCAGGAACGGTTGGGTGAACGCGGACTTCGCGCCCTCCATGATCAAACCGCCCAGCGCCTCGGCGCTCGTATTGCCGGCTGCGTCGTCGCGGATGGACAGCGCCAGCAGCGCCCCCAGTGCCAGCAGCAGCATCGCCGCCGATACGACCAGCATCGCCGGGACGCCGAGGCGCAGCACCAGCAGCCGGGTAAGCAAGGGACCGGCCAGGGCGCCGGCCATGCCGCCGAACGCGATGAAAGGGAACATGAGACGCGCCTGCACGGCACGGTACACGTCCGCCATGAAGCTCCAGAAGAGCGACACGACGAACAGGTTGAAGACACTCACCCAGACGAAGAAGACCCTGCCCAGGGCCACCGCGCCGATCCGGTCCTGCGCGGCAAAAGCGGGAACGAAGGCGATCAGGCACGCCACGAAGAACAGGTAGCTGCCTACGAGCACCCTGCGCCTGCGGAACCGCGACACCAGCCAGCCGAACACGGGCGTCAGCGCCAGCATCACGACCAGGACGATGGCGTAGAACATCGGCAACGACGATGATCCCGCGGCACCCACCAGCTGGTCGCGGAGCGGCCGGAGGACGTAATACGAGGTCAATACCAGGAAAAAGGAAGTGACCGAAAGGGCGAGGGTCGTTCCCCCGCTACGGGCGGCGTTCGATCGCAAGTTCACGAGGGCCGGATGTCCGGTGGGGCGGCGTGCGAAGCCTAGCACGGCCATGCGTCCCGTTCAGGGTCGTCAAGAGGCCCTCCGTTGTCGCGGGACGGGAAGTAAAAGACAATGCCGGATACCGGACTTTCCGGTGTTCCCTGCCCGCGAGAAAAGCATGTCGTTTCGTTCCGCGTCCCTGCTCGCCTGCGCGCTCGCCTGCGCCACGGCCGCTCCCTCCGCGCTAGCCGCCGCACCACAGAACAATCCGCAGAAGCCGCCGGTCGTCCACGTGGATCCCACCACCGCGAAGATCCCGGCGGAACGGGTGAAGGAAACCGTCGAGAACTACAAACGCTGGCTCGATGTGGTCGAGGCCCGCGACGCCGCGCCTGCGGTCGTCACCGCCGTCATCGTCGACGACAAGGTGGTCTACGAACGGGCCATAGGCTATGCGAACGCGAAGACCAGGGAGCCCGCCACCCCCGAGACGGTGTTCCGCCTGGCGTCGCTGTCCAAGGCCTTCGCCACCGGCGTCACCGCCGTGCTCGTGCGCGCCGGATTCCTCAGCTGGGATACCAAGCTGATCGACACCATTCCCTACTTCAAGCTCAAGGACATGCAGGCGGCCCAGCAGGCCACCGTGCGCGACATCCTCGGCCAGCGCCTCGGCCTCCCGCGGAACACCTACGACGCGATGCTTGAATCGGATGCGCCCTACGAGGAACTGGTGCGCAAGCTCGACGAGGTCGACCTGTCGTGCAAGGTCGGCGAATGCTACGGCTACCAGAACGTGGCCTTCAGCATGATCGGCGACGTGATCTTCGCGGAGACCGGCGACTATTTCTTCCGCCAGGTGGAACGGCGCATCTTCACACCGCTGGGCATGACCACCGCGAGTTACGGCCGCGATGCCCTCGAATCGAGCAAGAGCTGGGCGCGCCCACATCGCGGCAGCCCGCACCACTGGATTCCTTACGAGCCCAACGACAGCTACTACCGGGTCGCACCCGCGGCCGGCGTGAACGCCAGCCTGCGCGACATGGAACAGTGGCTGATGGCGCAGATGGGTGGCCGTCCCGACGTCCTGCCCACGCAGCTGCTCGACGTGCTGCATGCGCCGGAAGTGGCGACGCCGTCCGAGGAGCGCTCGCAACCTTGGCGCCGCGCGCGCGTCACCGACGCGCACTACGCGCTGGGCTGGCGCGTGTTCAAGTACGCCAACGAGGACCTGGTCTACCACGCGGGTGCGGTCTCGGGTTATCGCACCATGATCGGCTTTTTCCCCAAGTACCACGCCGGTGTCGTCACCATGTGGAACGCCGCCGGCCCGACGCCCGCGGGGCTGATGCCGATGGTGTTCGACAGCCTGCTCGGCCTGCCGCGTGTCGACTGGGCAGGCGTCGACGGCCCGGTACGGGCGGCGCCGGCAGCGGTGGCGGCGAAGACCGCTCCCGTGAAGAAGGCCAAGGGCAAGGCGGCGCCGAAGAAAACCGCATCGAAGGTACCCGCGAAAAAGAAGAAACCCTGAGGCCGACCCGTCCGGTACAAAAGAAACGGCCCCTCGGGGCCGTTTTCGTTTCACCTGCCGAGGTTGAACTGCAGACGTCGCCGCAGCGTCACCGCCATCGGCTCGCCATTGCGCGTGGCCGGCTTGTACTCCCAGCGGCTGACGGCGTCGATCGCGGAGCGGTCGAAGACGTGCTTGGGCTGCGAATCCACCACCGTGACGTTCCCTACCGTGCCGTCGGTGCCGACGGTGAGTTCCACGTCGACCCAGCCTTCCTGGTTCGCGCGCATCGCCGCGGTGGGATAACGCGGGCTGACCTGGCGGACGAGGACGGCGTCGCTGATCGCATCCGCCTCCGCGGCACGCGGCGCCGGTGCTGCGGCAGCGGCCGGCCGGTTGGTGGCGGCGGGTGCCTGCTGCTGGGCGAGGCGCGCCGCCTGTTCGCGCGCAGCCTGCTGGCGCTGTGCCTCGGCGGCCTGCTCGGCCTGCTGCTTCGCCGCCGCGGCAGCATTCTGCTGGGCGAGTTGCTGCGCCTTCTGCGCATCCAGTGCCTGCTGCTGTTCGCGGTCCAGCGTCTTGCGCTGCGCGTCGAGTTTGGAACGCAGGATGGTCAGCGTGTAGTTCTCCGGGTCCGCCTTGGCGAGCAGATCGATCTCGCGCTGGGCCTCGTTGAACTCGCGCTGGTTGATCGTCTGCTCCGTCGCGGCCGCACCGTAGGAGAAGGTCTCGCGCAAGGCATCGGCGGCCACCTGGTTGCCGGGCTGCTTCTGCAGCACCTTCATATAGAACTCGAAAGCGTTATTGCCGGCCGGGGCGACGAGGCGCTGCTCGTTCATCGCGGTGCGCGCCTCGGCCAGCAGCTGGTCGACGCTGAGCGCGTCGACGTTTGCCGGTGGCGCTTCTCGGGCGGCGGCCGCCTTCTGCCCCGCGGTGGGCACGGGCGTCACGCCGGCGGCTGCGTTGCGGTAGGGCCGGATGATGAGGAACCACGCTGCGATCGCCAGGGCCACGACGATGGCGACGACGGCGAGCGTGACTGGATTGACGGCGCCGCGCACAAGGCGGCGCGAAGACAGGCGTTGGTTATCCATGGCGGTTCGGAACGGACTCCGCTGGCGCGCGCCCCCAGATGGCTTGACGCGAAAGACCCCCCGTCTTCCGCAGCGCGATGTGGCGACAAGGTAACCGTAATGGGCGCGTGAATCCAGTTCGTCGGTCTAGGAGCTTTTCGGGGCCCCGAAACGAACGACCCCGGCCAGGCCGGGGTCAAGTCTTCGAAGTGGCTCCCCGCGCTGGGCACCGCGGGGAGCTAATTCGCAGAACGTACTTTCTTATTGGAGGTGACGCTTACTTGGTCTTGGCGGCCTTGGTCGCGCGGACCACCTTGGCGGCGGCGACCTTCTTCGAAGCAGCCTTGCGCGGCGAAGCCTTGCGCGTGGCCTTCTTGGCGGAGGCCTTGCGGACGGCCTTCTTCACAGCCTTCTTGGCGGCAACCTTCCTGGTGGACGTCTTGCGAGCGCCACCCTTCTTCGCAGCGGCCTTCTTCGCCGGCGACTTGCGGGTAGCAGCCTTACGGGTCGCGACCTTGCGGGTCGAGGCCTTCTTCGCCGGCGACTTGCGGGCGGAGGTCTTCTTGGCGGTGGACTTGCGGGTCGCCTTCTTGGCGGCGGATTTCTTGGCAGTGGATTTCTTGGCAGTGGCCATGGTTCGTCTCAGCTCCTCATCAGTTGGCAGTGGTTGCCCAGTAAAAGCGTGGAGGAACGCTTCGACCAGCAGGTCGCTGTTCGTAGCGTGCCTCAAATTGTTCACCTGGCGGCGAGTACGTTCATCGGAAAGCAGGCGGAGCACATGCAGCGGAATCGAGACTGTGATCTTGCGAACCGACCCTGCTTTGGAACCATGCTCCACATACGGCCTGATGAATTTTCCTGTTTCCATTCCGGGTTCCCCGTCAATTGACGCAAAAGCTATTCCTGAACATTTCCGCTGTCAATAAATTTTGGCACTAAATTGAAGACCTTGCGGATCGCGAGCGGCGGATTCGATGGGCGCCGGGAGGGCTGTCGGTGTGCTTCGCGAAGCATGTCGGCGACCATTGCAACGGCGCGACTAAATACACGCGACTCCTAATCGGGTTCAGCAAACATCATAAATAAAGGCGTTTTTCGCTCGTCGTGGAAATCGGCGAGTGAACGCAACGATGCCGGGTGCTGCGCGTCGGTCACGTCCGTCGAGGCACCGAAGGACACCGATTCCGGGGATGAACGAAGTTCGACTGGGGGTAAAAAAAAATTTCGTCCCGCCCCCCTTCGGGACAAAAAAAATGCCGGTCGAGGGTCGACCGGCATCGGATCGGGCTTGCCGAAGGGGATCAGTGATCTTCGGTTTCGATCAATTCGGCGTAGTCATCAGGCGAGAGCAGATCGTCGATTTCTTTCCTGTCGGGGACCTGCAACTTGAAGATCCAGCCTTCGCCGTAGGCGTCCTCGTTGATCGTTTCGGGTTTGTCGGAGAGCGCGTCGTTCACGGCGATCACCTCGCCCGAAACCGGCGCGTAGATATCCGAAGCGGCCTTGACTGATTCGACGACGGCCGTGCCGTCGCCCGCCTTCACCGACCTGCCCAGTTCCGGCAATTCGACGTACACCAGGTCGCCGAGCTGGGCCTGGGCATGGTGGGAGATGCCAACGGTGACGGTGCCGTCGCTTTCGACGCGGACCCACTCATGGGATTTCACAAATTTCAGATCGCCAGGGATTTCATCGCTCATGGGTCGGGCCTCGATGTCTCGGTACGGGTCTAAGGATGGGTCGGCCGATTGTACCGGTAAGTGCGCTACGGGAAAGCGTCGGGTGGCACAGCTGTCGGGAGCTCGGCTGACATGAAAGTACGCCATCGCCTGCTGTGGGTCGCGGGCGGCGCATCTACTTTGAATGCGCGGCTGATCGATGCCGTCCGCCGGCTGCCTTCCCCCTTCGTGGCACGCCGACATTCCCCATCAAGGAGACCCCACATGAAACGGATCCTCAAAACCACGCTCGTTGCCGGCGCCCTGGCGCTCGTCCTGTCCTCCCCGCTGATGGCGGCAGAAGTCGCCTCGGTCGCCGAGGCTCGCCAGGAAGCGGCCCGCAACGTCGCCACCCTCGTCGCCGACCCGGCCTTCGGCGCAGCCCTGCGCGGCCAGTTGAACAAGAACAAGGCCATGCTCGGCGATGTCCTGCGCGAATACGCTTCGGACAACGCCTCCGCCAAGACGGAAGTCAGCGACACGCTGCGCGATCTGGACCGTCAGGCGATTCGCCTGCGCGGACTGGACGGCGCCGTCGGCGAACTGCTCGACGTTCGCTTGTCCGGCAGCGCGGACGACCTGTCGGCGGTGAACGTGAAGAACGTCTGGACCGCGACCCTCGTGAAGAACACGGCGACCCGGCAGCGTGAGCTCGTGGCCTACGACCCCTCCGGCACGGAACACCGCTACCCGGCCGACGCCGCACCGGCCGTTCCGATGCTGATCGTGGAGTCGAAAAACAGGGCGGCGATGAGCGCCGGCATCCAGGTCATGAACGAGGTGATGCGCAGCGAAGGCCTGCAGGCGAAGCAGACCGGCACCCGCCGTGCATCCGGTACGGAGGACCTCACGATCCTCACCGATATCTACCTCACCGACGATCGCGAACCGAACACCGCCGGCGATGCCGACATCTTCGCCGTCGTATCAGGCGTGAATCCCGAGGGCAAGGTCGAGATCGTCAACGTCGACATGCCCTGGCTGGACCACGACAAGCGCTGGTACGCCCCGAGGCAGGACCTGATCGCCTGGAGAAATTTCGCCGCCAACTACGTGAACGTGCAGATCTTCGAGGACGACGGCGACACCAACTTCAAGGACATGGTCACCAAGGTCATCGACGCCGTCGGCGACCTCTCCCTCCTCGTTTCGCCGGGCGCACAGCCTGCCGTCATCATCGCCGGGATCTCCAAGATCGCCAGCGAGATCATCAAGGCGATGCCAGGGAAGTGGTTCCAGAATTCGGCGGACTACATCGATTCCTTCTACGTGATCGAGCGCGGCACCAGCTCCACGCGCGAGGAACCCCTGGTAGGTGCCCGTGGGTGGGCAAAGGTCGGACTCAAGCCTTACGTTGCCGGCGCGCAACAACTGAAGGAGGCGGTGGACAAGACGAATGACGCGCGCAAGGAAGCGATGAAGGGCCACTGATCCAAGAAGAAGGGCGGCCAGGCCGCCCTTCTTTCCTGCCATCAGTCGACGATGCCCGGCATCGGCTGGCCGTCACGGACGAAGGGGAACTTCACCACGCGCACCGGCACCTCGCGACCGCGGATGTCCACGCGGACCTCGCCCAGCTCGCCGGCCGGAACGCGGGCAAAAGCCACCGACTTGCCCAGCGTCGGCGCGAAGCCGCCGGAAAGGATCTCGCCGTCGCCGGCGGCGGTAAGCACCTTCTGGCCGTGGCGAAGCACGCCCTTGTCGTCCATGACCAGACCTACCATGACCCGCGGCACGCCGTCGGCCTTCTGCTTCTCGAGCGCCGCGCGCCCGATGAAGTCACGGCCGTCGTCGAGGGAGACCGTCCAGGCGAGCGAGGCCTCCCACGGGGTGACCGTCTCGTCCATGTCCTGGCCGTAGAGGTTCATGCCGGCTTCGAGGCGAAGCGTATCGCGCGCGCCCAGGCCCGCCGGCGCCACGCCCGCTTCGCGCAACAGGTTCCACAGTTCAACCACGCGCGTATTGGGCACCACCACCTCGAAGCCGTCTTCCCCGGTATAACCGGTGCGGGCGAGGAAGAGCGGCATGCCCTCGGGTCCTTCGATTTCGATCGCAGCGAACTTGCCGAGCTTGCGCGCCTTCTCGCGCGCTTCCTCCGGCAACAGTCCGATCAGCTTCTCGCGGGCGTTCGGACCCTGCACGGCGATCATGCCGAACTCGGAACGCTCGCGCACGGTCACGCCGAAGGCGACCGCCTGTTTGCCGATCCAGGCAAGGTCCTTTGCGCGGGTGGCGGCGTTCACCACCAGGCGGAAGAAGTCTTCGCGGAGGAAATACACGATGAGGTCGTCGACGACACCGCCGTTCTCGTCGAGCATGCAGGTGTACAGGGCCTTGCCCGGCTTCGCCAGCTTGTCGACGTTGTTCGCGACCAGCTTGCGGAGGAATTCGCGGGTCCGCTCGCCGTGAAGGTCCACCACGGTCATGTGGGAGACGTCGAACATGCCCGCATCCCGGCGCACGGCGTGGTGCTCTTCGATCTGCGAGCCGTAGGCGATGGGCATGTCCCAGCCGCCGAAGTCGACCATGCGGGCACCCAGCTCGCGGTGGGAGGCGTTGAGTTCGGTCTTGTCGGTCATCGGCGTACCTTGCAGGGATGGGCGGCGGGGAACAGCCTCCCATTATCGGGCCCGCGGCCCCGGAAGGCCAATGTGGGCCAAGACAAGCGGACACCGAGTCCTGCTAGCCTTCTTCCATGGCGACAGCATCCCTCCCCGGCTCGGCGACCTTGACCCGCGATGCGGACGGCGCACGGCTGGTCCTCGCCGGCGACTGGACGCTGCCGCACTACAGTGCGCTGCAGCGGCGGGCGGGCGAACTGGCCGGGAGCGTCGACGCCGGCATCGCGATCGACATCGCCCGCCTGGGCGCCCTGGATACCTCCGGGGCCTTCGTCATCGCCGAACTGCTAGGCAGTTCGCGCACCCAGGCGCTCGCGCAGGACGAAGCGCTGGCCCCGGCACGGCGCGCCCTCCTCAAGACGGTGGGCGACGCGATCGACACCTACTGCACCGGCGTGAAGCGGCCGCGGGATGCCGGCTTCGTGGTGCTGCTCGAGCGCATCGGCCGGGGCATGCAATCGTTCTGGAAGCAGACGGCCAAGCTGCTCGCTTTCATCGGCATCACGCTGCAGGGCTTCCTGGCCACGGCGTGGCGACCGGGTCGCTGGCGGGTGACTTCCCTCGTGTCGCACATCGAGCAGACCGGCCTCGACGCCGTGCCCATCCTGGCGCTGCTCTCCTTCATGGTCGGCTGCGTGGTGGCCTTCCTCGGCTCCACCGCGCTGGCGAGCTACGGCGCCAGCCTGTTCACGGTGGACCTCATCGGCTTTGCCTTCCTCCGCGAATTTGGCGTGCTGCTCACCGCCATCCTCCTCGCCGGGCGGACGGCCAGCGCCTTTACCGCGCAGATCGGCTCGATGAAGTCGCGGGAGGAAATCGACGCCATCCGCACATTGGGCCTCGATCCTGTGGAACTGCTGGTGCTGCCCCGGGTGCTCGCCCTCCTGATCGCCCTGCCCCTGCTTACCTTCCTCGCGATGATCGCGGGCATCGCCGGCGGCGCGGTGGTCTGCATGGCGGTGCTGAAGATGTCGCCGTCGATGTTCCTGACCACATTCCAGGCAGGCATGTCGCTCAGCCAGTTCCTGGTCGGCATGGCGAAGGCTCCGGTGTTCGCCTTCATGATCTCCGTGATCGGCTGCATGGAAGGCTTCAAGGTCGCCGGGAGCGCGCAGTCGGTCGGCGAGCACACCACCTCGGCCGTGGTGCAGTCGATCTTCGTGGTGATCCTGCTCGACGCGGTGGCGGCCCTCTTCTATATGGAGATGGGCTGGTGAACGCGGAGACCCTGCCTGAAGTCCCGCGGGAGACCGTGATCCAGGTTCGTGGCCTGGTCAACCGCTTCGGCACGCAGACGGTGCACGAGAACCTGGACCTCGACGTCTATCGCGGCGAGATCATCGGCATCGTCGGCGGCTCCGGTACCGGCAAGTCGGTGCTGCTGCGGACGATCGTGGGACTGATGCGCCCCGTGGCGGGCGAGGTGCGCGTGTTCGGCGAGAACCTGCTGTCCCTGCCCGAGGAGCGGCGCTCGCGGGTAGAACGCCGCTTCGGCGTGCTGTTCCAGAGCGGCGCGCTATTTTCCTCGCTGACCGTCGCGGAAAACGTGGCCCTGCCCCTGGTCGAGCACGCCGGGCTTCCGCGCGTGGATGCGCAGCGGCTGGCCGGCGTGAAACTCGCGCTCGCCGGCCTGCCGGTCGATGCCGGCCGCAAGCATCCTTCGCAACTCTCGGGCGGCATGATCAAGCGTGCGGCGCTCGCGCGTGCGCTCGCGCTGGATCCCGAGATACTCTTCCTCGACGAGCCGACCGCCGGGCTGGACCCGATCAGCGCCGCCGCGTTCGACAGCCTCATCGTCACCCTGCGCAATGCGCTGGGGCTCACCGTGTTCCTCGTGACCCACGACCTCGACACCCTGTACTCCACCTGCGATCGCGTCGCCGTGCTCTCGCAACGGCGCGTGCTCGCCGCTGCGCCTATCGACGAGGTGGCGCGGACGGACGATGCCTGGGTACAGGCGTATTTCAACGGACCGCGCGGCCGCGCGGCCGCCCTCGCCGCCCATCGAGGCTGAAGCTATGGAAACACGTGCCCATCACATCCTCATCGGACTGTTCACCGTCCTCGTCGTGCTCTTCGGCCTGGGCTTCGGCGTCTGGCTGGCCAAGGCGCATTCCGATCAGGAATGGAACTACTACGACGTGGTGTTCAACGAGGCGGTGACTGGCCTCTCGCGGGGAGGTGCCGTGCAGTACAACGGCATCCGCCTGGGCGACGTGATGCAGCTGCGCCTGGATCCGGAAGACCCGCGGCGCGTGCTCGCCCGCATCCGCGTGTCGGGCGATACACCGCTGCGCAAGGATACCCACGCCAAGCTCGCACTCACCGGGGTGACCGGCGTGGCCATCATCCAGCTTTCCGGTGGCTCGCCAGGCAGTCCGCCGCTGGTGGGTCACGATGGCGAGGTGCCGGTGATCGTCGCCGATCCTTCGCCGCTCTCGCGCATCCTCGCCAACGGTGAGGACCTCATCACCAACATCAACCAGGCGGCGGCGCGGGCCAGCCAGCTTCTGTCGAAGGAGAACGTGCATGCCATCGAACGCACGCTCGACCACCTCGACAAGACCACTGGCGTGATCGCCGACGAGCGCGAGGACATCCGTTCGTTGATCAAGCAGCTGACCCTGGCGACGCGGCAGGCCAACGAGACCCTCGCCGAGAGTCATGCGCTGGTGCGCAATGCGAACGGGCTGGTCGAGGGCCAGGGCAAGGCCACACTGGAAAGCGCGCAGCGCGCCATGGCCTCGCTGGAACACTCGACGGCGACGATCGACCGCCTGCTCAACGACAACAACGATGCGATCAGCGGCGGGGCGGCGAGCCTGGGGCAGCTCGGTCCGGCCCTGCACGAACTGCGCGACACGCTCGGCTCGCTCCGTTCCATCACCCGCCGGCTCGACGAGAATCCCAGCGGCTACCTGTTCGGCCGCGAGAACACCAAGGAGTTCACCCCATGAGCCGAGCCCGCCTCGCCGTCCCGCTGTTCTTCGCGCTGCTGTCGGCGTGCTCGATCCTGCCCAAGCCGGAGACGCCCCGCATCTTCACGCTGCCCGCGGCACCGGGTGCGCGACCCGCAGCGGCTGCGCCGGTGAACTGGGCGCTGCGCATCGCCGCGCCAAACGCGCCACGTGCCCTCGATAACTCGCGCATCGCCGTCGTCCCGGAAGCGAACACGATCACGGTGTATGCCGGTGCGCGCTGGTCCGACACCATGCCGAAAATCTTCCGCGACAGGCTGGCCGATGGCTTCCGCGACAGCGGGCGCGTGCAGGCACTCAGCACGGACGACAGCGATCTCGCCGCCGACTACGAGCTTGGTGGCGGACTCGGCGCCTTCCAGACCGAATATTCCAGCGGGAAGCCTGAGGTAGTGATCCGCTACGACGCGGTGCTCGCCGATACGCACAAGCACCGTATCGTGGGGAGCCGGCGCTTCGAGGTGCACGAGGCCGTGGACGGGAAGGAAGTGCCGCAGGTCGTCGAGGCATTCGGGCGGGCGATGGACAAGGTGACCGGGGAAGTCGTGGGCTGGACCTTGCAGACCGCCCGGTAGGAGCGCGCCATGCGCGCGACAGCTTTTCGCGCCAGTCCCAAAGCAGGCGCGCCAGCCCTAAGGCACGGCCTCAAAAGATGTCGCGCGCAGGCGCGCTCCTACCGGATCTGGCGGAAGGTGAGGTTTATGCGGGGGCCGTTGGTTCGTTTGCGCACCGGCAGGTCGTGCTTGTAGAGATGCTGCGTGGCGCCGGCCATGCGCAGCAGGCTACCGTGGCCCAGCTCGATCGACACCGGCTCGCCGCCCGCTTTGGCGCGGAAACGGAACGTCCGCTCCGCGCCGAGGCTGAGCGATGCGATCACCGGGTTCCTGCCCAGTTCCGACTCGTCGTCGCTGTGCCAGCCCATGCGATCGGTACCGTCGCGATACAGGTTCGCGAGCACGCTGTTGAACGAGGCACCGCACGCTTCGGCCGCGCGATCGCGCAACCCGAGCAGGGCAGGCGTCCAGGGATGCGGTACGAAGCGCGTGCCGGAGTAACGATACGTCGCGTCCTCGTCGCCGATCCAGGCGCTGAGCCGTGGCGAGTCGACGACGCGCCCGAACATCCGGATGCGGTGCACTTCCCACGGTAACTCGACCATAAAAGCCGAAAGCAGCCGGTCGGCTTCCCCCTGCGCAAGCCAGTGCGCGGCGAAGGTCACGTCAGCGCCGGGCAGCTCGATGCGGGACCATCCGGAGGGCACGCTATGGTCGTCCATTGCAGGGACGCGCGGCTCCCACTCAGGCCGGCTCGACCGGGTAGGCCGGCGCGGCGTCGAGCGAAGACGCGCAGACGCCGGCGAGCTCGAGCAGGCGCAGGTCGGAACCGCGGGCACCGACCAGTTGCAGCCCGACCGGCATGCCGTTCGGCAACGTGCCCATCGGAATGCTCACGGCCGGACAACCGGCGAGGCTGGCGAAGGCACACAGGTCGGCTTGCGACGAAGGCACCGGACCGTCGAGGGGGAACGCACCCTGCGGCGTGGTCGGAAGCACGAGGACATCGACCTTTGCGAACAGGCGGCGCATCTTCAGGGTGGCCGCATCCAGCACCAGGTCGGCCGTGGCGTAATCGGCCGCCGACTTCCTGGCCGCGAAGCCGACCATGTCGCGGAAGCCGGGCGATACCGGATAGGCCTCGTCGGCGAGTTCGGAGGCGAACGTGTTGAGCATTTCCGCCTCCATCAACAGCAGGCCGGCGCGGCGGGTGCGGGCGAAATCCCAGTCGGAGAAATCGACCATGCGGCGCTCGCCGAGCTCACCCTGCAGTTTGGACAGGGCATCTTCGAACACGTCGATGACGTCCTTCTCGACACCGACCGCAGCCAGGTCGGGGAGGAACCCGGCGCGCAGGTTGCCCGGCTCCCAGTCCGGCGGCGAGAAGGCCACGCGGCGGCGGCGCGAACGGGCGTCGTCCGCGTCGTAACCGGCGAGGGTCTGCAGCAGGACGGTGAGGTCGTCCACTCCCCGTGCCAGCAGGCCCACGGCGTCGAGACGGCGCGCCGCAGGCACGAGGCCCCGGGCAGAGATCTCCCCATGCGTGGGTTTCAGCGCGTAGACACCGCAGTAGCTCGCGGGCACGCGTATCGAGCCGAGCGTGTCCGAACCGATCGCGACCACGGCGAGACCGGCCGCCACGGCCGCCGCCGCACCTCCCGACGATCCGCCCGCGGTGTATCCGAGGCGATGCGGATTGTGCGTTGCGCCATGGAAGGGATTGTTCGTGACGAGGCCGAGCGCGCCCTCGTCCATGTTCGTCTTGCCCAGCAGCACCGCGCCCGAGGCACGCAACCGGGAGACGACGTGGGCGTCCTGCTGGGGAACGACGGTGCGCCGGCGCATGCCGGCGCGGGTCGGCACGCCGGCGACGTCGAAGTTGTCCTTGATCGCAAGCGGCAGGCCGTCGAGGCGGCCGATCACACCGTCGCGGCGCCGGCGGTCTGCCGACAGCGCCTGTTCCTGGATCAGCGAGACGCTGAAATCCACATAGGCGTTGAGCCGGGGATTGAGACGCTCGATGGCGTCCTGGTACACGTCGGAAAGAGCCTGTGGCTGGACCCGCCCGATGGCTAGCCAATGCAGGATCTGCAACAGGGTGGCGCGGCGCATGTCGACATCGGCGACCGGCGGCATCGTGTTCATGAACTCTCCTTGTGCTTGGGAGGATTATGAACGTGACATGTGAAGATCGTGCAACCCCAAGGGGACCGCCAAGCCGTTTGAAACACCGATTTGCCCCGTTCCCGGCGAAACCGGACAATACCGGGTTGATTCCGCAGCCAGCCGTTGAGTGAGCCAGCCATGAGCGAACGCGAAACCATGGAATACGACCTCGTCGTCGTCGGGGCCGGCCCTGCCGGGCTCGCGTTCGCGATCCGTACGAAGCAGCTCAATCCGGAGGTTTCGGTCTGCGTGATTGAGAAGGCCTCCACGATCGGTGCGCAGATCCTCTCCGGCGCGGTGATCGAGCCGGCGCCGCTCGACCGCCTGCTGCCCGGCTGGCGCGACAACCCGCCGCCGGTCTGCCAGCCGGTGACCAAGGACGAGTTCTGGATCCTGCGCGACCACGCTTCCGGCATGAAGATGCCGATGGCGCCGCCGCAGATGAACAACCACGGCAATTTCGTCGTAAGCCTCGGGGCGCTCTGCGCATGGCT
Source organism: Luteibacter sp. SVR4-7G (assembly GCF_056755555.1). Taxonomy (NCBI): domain Bacteria; kingdom Pseudomonadati; phylum Pseudomonadota; class Gammaproteobacteria; order Lysobacterales; family Rhodanobacteraceae; genus Luteibacter; species Luteibacter sp. SVR4-7G. Next base: position 19,366 of record NZ_JBPGXO010000030.1, read on the forward strand.
GGCTCCGCAGGCGGAAGCCCTCGGCGTGGACGTGTTTCCTGGTTACGCGGCCGCCGAGGCACTGTTCGACGAGAACGGTGCCGTGGCAGGCGTGCGCATCGGCGACATGGGCATCGCGCGCGACGGCTCGCACAAGCCCGGCTACACCGAGGGCATCGACATCCGCGCGAAGGCGACCGTGCTCTCCGAAGGCTGCCGTGGCCACATAAGCAAGACGCTGATCAAGAAGTTCGACCTGGACGCCGGCAGCGACCCGCAAACCTACGGTATCGGCCTCAAGGAACTCTGGCAGCTGCCGCCAGGCCGCGGCACGCCGGGCAAGGTCGTGCATACCGTCGGCTGGCCGCTGCCCAGCGACGTCTACGGCGGCAGCTTCCTGTACCACCTGGACAAGGATCGCGTGGCGGTCGGCTTCGTGGTCGGCCTGGATTATCCCGATCCGAACTTCTCGCCGTTCGAGGCCTTCCAGCAGTTCAAGCACCATCCGCACGTGAAGGACCTGCTGGAAGGCGGCAGCATCGTGTCCGCGGGTTCCCGCGCGATCATCGAGGGCGGCTACCAGTCGCTGCCGAAGGTGGAGATGCCCGGCGCCATCCTCATCGGCGACGCCGCGGGCCTGGTCAACGTGCCGAAGATCAAGGGCACCCACCAGGCCATCGCTTCGGCGATGCTTGCCGCCGAGCACCTCATGGCGACGAACTTCGATACCGCCGGCTGGGACGCGAAGCTGCGCGGATCGGCGGTGATGCACGAGCTGAAGAAGGTGCGGAACATCCGTCCCGGCTTCAACAAGGGCATGTGGTGGGGCCTCGCCAATGCCGCCTGGGAGACCATCACCTTCGGCCGCTCGCCGTGGACCCTGAAGAACCACGCGGACTGGTCCTCGCTGGGCAGGCTCGACCGGTACGAGGCCCCGAAGAAGGATTACGTGGAACGCACCCTCGCCCCACGCGACCGCCTCGCCAGCGTGTATTTCGCCGCGACCGAGCACGACGAGGACCAGCCGGTACACCTGAAGGTGGCCGATACCTCGATCTGCATCGATCGCTGCACGACGGAATACGGCAATCCCTGCCAGCGCTTCTGCCCGGCCGGCGTCTACGAGATCGTGCAGGACGAAGCGGGACGGCGCCTGCAGATCAACGCGGCGAACTGCGTGCATTGCAAGACGTGCGACATCAAGGACCCGTACCAGATCATCACCTGGGTGACGCCCGAGGGTGGGTCCGGGCCGAATTACCAGAATCTCTGAGCATGCGCGCCCGCCTGGGATGGCTCGGCTGGTTGGTGATCGTGGCGGCCTGCCTATGGCTGCCCTGGCACGCGCTCTTCGAAGGTAGCGGCCCCTTCGTCCGCCAGCTCTCGCGTTCGCTGGCGTGGAAGAGCATCGCTGAATGCCTGCTGTTGCTCGGCACCGTGTATGGGAGCCTGCGCCTGCGCAAGGGCGGCATCGTGCTGGCCGTGCTATGCGCCGAGGTGTACGCGCGGCGGCATGGAGTGGATATCACCTTGCTCCTGCTCGCGGCTTACCTTGCGGGCATGCATGCGCTGGGGCGCTGCGCTGCCGGCGCCCTCGGGATGCCTTCGGGTCCCACGCTGGATATCCGCCTTCGCGACACGGTGTTCGGGCTGGTGGCCTGGTCCGCCGTCGCCTGGATCGCGTCGCTCGCCGGCGCCGGAAGCCTCGGGGCCATCCGGGTGTTGGCCGTCACCCTCCTGGGAGGCGCCCTCGTGTTCTGGTGCTGGCGATGGCGCAGCGAGATCGCCGTGCCGGCGCGTCCGGTCACGCGCAGCAGCGCGTTCCTGCTGGCGTCCTTCGTGATGATCGTGCTCATGCTCAGCGCAAAGTCCGCATCGGCCGTCGACAGCGACGCCCTCTGGTACGGACTCAATGCCGATCGCGTGCTGTTCGGCGAGGGTGGACTGTTCCAGGATCAGGGTCTGGTAGCCCATGTGCATTTCTATCCGAAGCTGGCGGAAGCGCTGCAGGCGCCGTTCCTTGGCCTGGGAAGCGCCAGCCTCGTCACGGGCTTCAGCCTGGTCTGCTGGGTGCTTCTCGTGGCCACGTCGCGGGAAGTGCTACGCGAACTCAAGCTGGAGGGCCTTGTCGCATGGTCCGGCGCGCTTATCGCGTGCGTGGTGCCAGCCGTCGCGGCATCCGCAGCCACACCAAAAGGCGAACTGCTCGCGGCGTGGCTCTGCCTTTGCGGAGTACTCGCAGGTCTTCGTCTGAGACATGGCAAGGGCGCCTCCGCCTGGCTCGGCTTGGGCCTCGCCGCGGTGCTCCTCGCCCCCCTTGCTCGCCTGACGGTGCTTCCTTATGCGGCTATCATCTTCCTGTTCATCGTCAGCTCCGCCGTGCGCGAACGGCAAGGAGCAGGCCGCTGGTTCATCGTCCCTGTCGTCGTCGCAACAGCGGTCGGCTTCCTGGTTTGCCTGCGCACTTTTCAGCAGACCGGTGTGGCGCTGATTTCGCCGGATCTCGTCGTCGATATGCAAGGAATGCTCGGATGGCGCCTGCACGACGACATCGGTCGCTACGTGCCTGTTTTCAGGACGCCATTTCCTGGCGGGCTGGTCGATTCGCTCTTCGGTCCGGCCACCTATATCCACCAGGCCCTGTTCTGGATGGGAAACGGATGGCTTCCCTTGCTTCTGGCGGCGATCGCATTACGTGGCTGGAACTGGATGCGGGCACCGGCCACGCTCTTCCTGCTCATCATCGGCTTCTCGATGTATGCCCTGCTCTATGCCTACCGATACGGGAATGACGGTGCCGACGGCAACTATTTCATCGTGCCCATCGTCCTGCTGCATCTAGCCACATGGGCGGGCCTTTTCCGGGGCGACCCCGAGCCCGTGACGTCGCGCGCGTTAACCACAGGCATCGCGGCGATCGCTGCATTTTGCCTGTTCCTGGTGGTAACGACAGCCAACTGGTTTCCAGGCACTGGCCGCCTGGATGCCCGCTTCGACCGAATGCCATTTCAGGAACTGCGCACGCTGGCCGATGCACGGTACCGCGTGAGCGGACTGGGGCCGCTCGCCGCCGCGCTTGAAGCGTGGCCTTCTCATACCCGCATGCTCGGCGACATGCCCGCGCTGGATGGGGGCTATTTCCCCGTGCGCTATGAATCTCTGGGGGTAATATCGTGGGCTCGCCCGCCGTTGCTCGCAAATTCGGACGCAATGACCAGGTTTTTCGGCGACCATGGAATCCAGCTTGTAGCATTGAGCCAAGACCCCGCGACAGCCTTCATCCACGAGCGGGTACGTCCTGTCCTGGATGAACTGGCGCGTCGCGGAGCGGCCAGGAAGATGAACATCGATGGTAGTTCCGTGAATCTCTGGATCTTGGAACCATCCCAGACCAGCGACGGCCCGCTAACATGGACGGCTGGACCGGGAGGTAAACTTTAGTGTCAAACCCATTGTCATGGCGATACAAGCGTCTGCTGACGATGGCGCGACGCGTGCGGGCCAGCCTCGCGCTGCGTGGATGGCGAGGCACGCTCAGTCGCATTTCGCAAGACCTTTCGCGTCGTGCCGAAGCGGACGATTCACTGAACCTCCTACCTTTGGAAGCTGCCTTCACGACGCTCAGCTTGCCGAGGTCGGCGACGCCGCATCTTTCCATCGTGATCCCTGTCCACGGCAAGATCGAGTACACCCTCGCCTGCCTGCGTTCGATTGCGACCTACCCGCCCACGGTCCCTTTCGAAGTCATCGTGGTAGACGATGCTTCCCCGGACAATACTGCGGCCGTGCTGGCCGAGGTTTCCGGCTTGCGCCTGCTTCGTAACGAAGAAAACCTCGGCTTCGTCGGTAGTTGCAATTCAGGCGCAGCGGCGGCACGCGGCAAGTACCTCGTCTTCCTCAATAACGACACGCAGGTGACCGCGGGCTGGACGGAGGCCCTTCTCCGTTGTTTCGAACGGCATGGAGACGCTGGAATCGCGGGTAGCCAGCTTGTGTATCCCGACGGCAGGCTGCAGGAGGCAGGCGCCTGGGTCTTTTCGGACGGATCGGCCTGGAATATCGGTCGCTTTTCGTCACGGAAGAATCCCGCGCTTCGCTATTCGAGAACGGTCGACTACGTGTCCGGCGCATCGCTCGCCATACCGCGAGACCTGTTCCTGTCTCTGGGCGGGTTCGACACACGCTATGCGCCCGGCTATTACGAGGATACCGACCTCGCCTTCGCCGCAAGAGCCGCCGGGCGTTCCGTTTGGTATGTGCCCGACAGCGTCGTGATCCATGCTGAGGGCATAAGTTCGGCAGGGGCCGTCGAAACCGGCATGAAGCGGTTCCAGTCCATCAACCAAGCGAAATTTGTCGACAAATGGCATGACGCTCTGCAGGCGCAGCCATCCCCAGGCACTTCACTGGCGATGGTAGACCGAATGCGCCGGCGCGGGACGGTGTTAGTGGCCGACACCGCCACACCTGACAGCTCGCGGGATTCAGGCTCACTCCGTCTCATCAGCATGATGAAGCTGCTGATGGCCGATGGCTGGCATGTCGTGTTCGCACCCGACGACGGGCGCGCGGATGAGCAGGCTGTTCGTGAATTGGGTGGCCTGGGCATCGAACTGCTGATCCAGCCGTGGGTAGCCAGCCTGCCTTCCTGGCTGGCATTACACGGCGGCGATCTGCATGCCGCCATCCTCTGCAGGCACACGGTCGCAGCCCAGTATTCGAATTTCGTCCGCCGCCATGCGCCCCGTGCCAGACTGATATTTGACACCGTCGATCTTCATTTCCTCCGGGAAGAACGCGCCGCCCAACAAAGCGGGAGCGGCGCGCTCGCGAGACAGGCCTCCAGGACACGCGTTCAGGAACTTTCCCTCATCGAGTCTGTGGACACGACGTTTGTGGTTAGCGAATACGAACATGAAATGCTGGGCCGCCTGCTGCCCAATGCACAGGTGCAGCTACTTTCCAATATCCACGAAGTCTTCGGTCGTCAAGTGGGGTTCGACGGCCGGCGCGATCTTCTGTTCGTCGGCGGACATGGCCACCCGCCCAACGCCGATGCAATGCAGTGGATGGCTAGCGAGATACTGCCGGCACTTCGTCGCGATAACCCCGAAGCGCGCATCCTCGTCGCCGGCGACGTGCCAGAGGTGGAACGACGTGCACTCGCAGACGCGGGGCTCCAGATGCTGGGGCGGGTACAGGACCTTGCCCCTCTCATGAATTCGGTGCTCGCTTCCATCGCTCCACTGCGTTTCGGTGCCGGAGTAAAGGGCAAGGTGAACATGGCCATGAGCCACGGCGTTCCAGTAATCGGGACTCCCATTGCCGTGGAAGGCATGCGCCTGACCGATGGAAATGATGTTCTGCTGGCCGGAACGCCGGCGGAATTCGCCACCGCCTACCGGACCCTCAGCAGCGACGAAGCCCTGTGGACCGCCATTTCGGATCGGTCCCTGCGGCACGTCGCCGAACATTTCTCCGCGGACGCGGCGCTGCAAAGTCTGAGGGCAGCCTTAAACTGACGCAGTCACTCAACTCGGGCAGGTAACGGACTCGACGGTTTTTCGTGCCAGCGTCCTCCCGCTTTCATCCGTGATCGTAAGCGTCGTTCCGTCACCTACCCATGGGCCGGTCTTTGCCTGGCCTTCCGAGCTACCCTGGGTCCACAAGCGGGGCGCCTCGCCGATCTGAGAGACGAACACCTTTACGACCCCCGTGTGCGGCGCGCGCCAAGTGACAGTTACTTCGGCGGGCACGTTCGGACATGTCGTGATCCTGTCCGGATCCAGTTCCAACTTTGCCGGTCGCAGCAGGTAAGCCAGACCTGCAGCGACCACCACTAAAATCGCCCCGGGCTTCAACCAATGCTCAATTGCCACCGGACTGCCCCCTGTAGAACGCGCCGAACTGTCCTGCCAGCCGCATCCTCGCTGCCGAGCGAAGACCGGCTCGCGTCTGGTCGGCGACCGCGCCGTCTTCCGTGTCGAGCATTCGCCCAACGTTGCCGACAAACCGAAGATAGTTCGGTTCCTGGATGCCCGCGCGACGCAGGATCTCGTCTGCCAGCATCCAGGAATAGACATGCTCGGGCATTCGCCTGGTGGAGGGCCCATTGCTGTCCAATAAGACCCAGGGGACATGCTGCTCCCAGGCGGCCAGCCCGTTGCCGAACTTAGCCGCCTCATAGACGACCTCGAAGCCGGGGAGATGGTCCCCATAGAAGACCAGGAGGAATGGGCGGTTGCGGCGTTTCAGGTAGTCCCAAAGACGGCCCAGTTCCTCGTCGGCATGATGGATATGGTAGGCATATGTCCGATATTCGTCCGCGGCTTTCGCCGGCCAACCCGCCGGCACGATCAGCGCTGCACGTTGGGCTTCGTCCTTCACTCGTCCGTGCCGATATGGCCCGTGCGCTTCTATGCTTACCGCGAAGACGAACGCGGGCCCCTGGGCCTGCTCGAGCGAGTCGATGATCTGGGTAGTCAGCGAGCGGTCTGACATGTAATAGCCGTCACGATAGGCAGTGGGTGGAAACTCATCGATCGTTAGAAAATTCTGAAATCCCAGGGATCGGAACGCCGCCTTTCGGTTCCAGAATTCCCCACTATTGGGATGGATGGCTGTGGTCGAATATCCTGCTTTGTCGAGCGACGTCACGACGCTGGATATATGCGGCTGCGATATCTGTACATACGGGAACTGAAGGTCGGGATAAGCTTCGAGAGGAATTCCCGTGAGTACTTCGAACTCTGTCCTCAAGGTTCCGCCGCCGAACGTAGGTACGCTCATGGTCCCCGCGCCGCCTTCGGCTTGCGCTCTATGCAAGTTGGGGAGGAGTTCCGCGGTGTCGATATTCCGCATGATCGACGGATCGAAGAAGGATTCGCTCTGGATCACCACGATGTCCGGCTTTTCGGCGTGAGCGGTTGCGACCGGCGTGATCCCCCTCGGAAAGCGGGCGCGCTCCACCTTGACCACTTGCGCTGCAGCGGATGTGTCGGGCGCCACGCTCATGGCCCGTTGGTTCGCGATATTGGTGTACACAAGTGTGCTGATAAGGCCCGCGTGCAGTTCGCTCAGAAGGGGGGAATAAGAAACCTGCAGCGCCACGGGATCGTAGATGCGCTCCGCCATTCGGCTCCCGGGCAGAAGCAGCCAACCCACCGCGAGGCTGGCAACCAGGATTCCCCCGCGCGCAGCCAGGCGTCCGCCTAGGACAGGCGGTTCGTAGCGAAGCAGGAGACCGATGACAAAAAACGCCGCCATGACGGCGGCAACCACAACTGGAAGGTTGATGTAGTGCCGAAACAGCCCGAGATTGGACGCATTCAATCCCTGCACGAAGAGGTAGTCTGCCGGCACGAGCGGCGTGTGCAGATATTCCATTTTCTTCGCATTCGCCGCGAACAGCCCTATGGCCAGCAAGCTCCCAAGCAAAAGGGACAAGCCTGGTCGATTCGTGACAGAGAGCAGGATTCCGTAAGCAGCCAGCAACGGCAAGGCGCCGGCGAAGAAGCCGTGCGAGAAAATATAGGTATCCCACTCGAGACGCAGGGAGTGTCGGTCAAGTGCCCACGAGGCCATGAGAAGGAGGACAAATCCCCCGGCTGTCCTCGCAATCGATTTCGCGCCCGATAAGCTCATGGAACCCACCACCCCTGGCAACTGCCCGTTGCGCCGGAGACTCCGGCTTGTCATATGAGTGTCATCAAAGAATAACAGATATATGATAGAGGCGCTTCATAAGCCGCGAGGCGCCGTCCCGCGCTGCGTCAAACGCCGGTATGAAGATTCGTTAGAATGCTGGGTCAACCTCAGAGGCGCGCGCGGGTTGGCGTGCGCCCCAACGAACAGGAACCCCGAATGAAGATTCTGGTCGGTTACAAGCGCGTCGTGGACTACAACGTTCGCATCCAGGTGAAACCGGACGGTACGGGTGTCGTCACGGACGGAGTGAAGCTTTCCGCCAACCCTTTCGACGACATCGCGCTCGAGGAAGCGTTGCGCCTGCGGGAAAGGGGAATCGCCGAGGAAGTCGTGGTCGTCGGCATCGGCCCGGCCGACCTGACGGCCCACCTGCGCAATGGGCTCGCCATGGGGGCCAACCGCGCCATCCACGTGCAGACGGCCGACGCCATCTCGCCGCTGACCGCCGCGCGGACGTTCTTGAAGCTGGTCGAGAAGGAACAGCCGGGCCTGGTGATCCTGGGTAAGCAGGCGATCGACGACGATGCGAACCAGACCGGCCAGATGCTGGCCGCGCTGTGGGATCGTCCTCAGGCCACGTTCGCCAGCAAAGTCGAGATTTCCGACGGCAAGGCTACGGTCACCCGCGAGGTCGACGCCGGGCTCGAGACGATCGAAGCCGACCTGCCCGCTGTCATCACGACCGACCTGCGCTTGAACGAGCCTCGCTTTATCAAGCTGCCGGATATCATGAAGGCCAAATCGAAGCCTATCGACGTCATCGAACTCGGCTCACTCGGCGTCGATGCAGCCCAGCACATCAAGACCACGTTTTATGCCGCTCCGCCCAAACGCAGCAAGGGCGTGATGGTGAAGGATGCCGCCGAGCTGGTCGCGACCCTCAAGCAGAAGGGCCTGCTGTAAGGCAGCCGACAGGAGAATCGACATGTCCAAGATCCTCGTTATTGCCGAACACCTCGACGGCAAGCTCAATGCCTCTACCGCCCGCGCCGTGAGCGCCGCCAAGGCTGTCGAGGCGGACGCCGTCGACATCATCGTGCTATCCGACGCGCCCGAGGCGATTGCCGCCGAAGCCGCGAAGATCGATGGCGTGAGTAAGGTGATTACCGTTGCACGGGCTGAGAATGCCCACGCACTGGCGGCAATCCTGGCGCCGCAGATCGCGAAAGTTGCCGCCGGCTACACCCACGTGTTCGCTCCTTCCACCACATTCGGCAAGGACCTCGCGCCTCGCATCGCGGCGCTATTGGGGGTTTCGCAGGTCAGCGACGTGATGACCGTGGAAGGGCCGCACAGTTTCAAGCGCCCCATCTACGCGGGCAACGCGATCGTCACGGTCGAAGTGGATGCCTCCTCCATCGTTGTGGCCACCATCCGCACGGCGTCATGGCCCGCTGCGGCATCCACCGGCTCGGCCCCGGTCGAGGCACTCGCCCTCGACATCGCCCTGCCCTCCCACACGCGTTTCGTGGGTCTGCAGCAGGGCAAGAGCCACAGGCCGGACCTCCAGGGCGCACCGAAGGTCGTTTCCGGCGGGCGCGGCGTAGGATCGAAGGAGAACTTCGAGGTCATCTATAAGTTCGCGGACAGGATCGGCGCGGCCGTCGGCGCCTCGCGCGCCGCGGTGGATGCCGGCTATGTGCCGAACGAGATGCAGGTAGGGCAGACGGGCAAGATCATCGCACCCGAGCTCTACATCGCTATCGGTATCTCCGGAGCCATCCAGCACCTCACCGGCATCAAGGATGCAGGCACGATCGTGGCGATCAACAAGGACGGCGAAGCGCCGATCTTCGAGATTGCGGACATTGGCCTGGTAGGCGACCTGTTCAAGATCCTTCCCGAACTCGAGGCCGCGCTAGGCTGATCCCTGGGGAGGCCGGATGGCCTCTTCATTTTCCACGCTACGGAATCCCATGAATACGACCGTTCCCGTCAACGCCCTGGACCGCCACATTGCTCCCATTGCCAGCCAGCTCGAAAGGGCAGCCGCGGAGGTGATCTCGAGCGGCTACTTCGTACTCGGACCCAACGTGAAGGCTTTCGAGCAGGAGTTCGCTGCCTGGTGCGGCGTAGCTGACTGCATCAGCGTCGCGAACGGCACCGAGGCCCTCGAACTCGGGCTGCGCAGCCTGGGTGTCACGTCGGGAAAGAGCGTGGCGGTGGTCGGCAATGCGGCCATGTATGGCACCACCGCGGTCCTCGCCTGCGATGCGGAACCTGTCTTCGTGGACATCGACCCGGTGTCCTGCACGATGGACCCCAAAGCGCTCGAGGCCGTCCTCGCCACTCGCCGCATCGACGTCGTGATCGTCACCCACCTTTATGGAAGGCTCGCCGACATGGCGGCGTTCACCGCGCTTGCCGAGAAGCACGGTTTTGCCATTTTCGAGGACTGCGCGCAGGCTCATGGGGCGCGGGACGCCCAGGGTCGAAAGGCCGGATCTTTCGGTAGGGCCGCCAGCTTCAGTTTCTATCCCACGAAGAACCTCGGTGCCCTGGGTGACGGTGGTGCCGTCGCGACCAACGACGCCAGCGTCGCCGACACGCTGCGAAAGCTTCGTCAATACGGCTGGACCGCCAAGTATCGCAATGAGCTTTCCGGCGGCCGCAATAGCCGCCTGGACGAAATCCAGGCAGCGTTCCTCCGGATCATGCTGCCATTGCTCGATGGCTGGAATGAACGGCGACGCGACATTGCCAATCGCTACTCGGCCGAGATTCGCCATGCGAAGATCGCGGCTCCGCCTCAGGGCGGCGAGGATTTCGTGGCCCATCTTTACGTGGTGCATACGGACGACCGCGCCGGGCTGCAAAACCACCTCGCGGGCAGCGGCGTAAGCAGCGAAGTGCATTACCCTGTCCCGGACTACCGCCAGCCACTGTTCGCCGATCGGTTTGCGTCCACGACGTTGCCGAACACGGACCGCTCCTGTGCTTCGGTGCTGACGCTTCCCTGCTTCCCGGAACTGACCGACGACGAGGTGACGCGGGTGATCGAGGCCTGCAACCGGTGGTGAAGCCACGCTATTCGGTCGTCATCCCCGTTTACAAGAACGAAGGGTCGATCGCGCCCCTGCTCCAGGCGCTGGACGAGCTGGCGGGGAGGTTGGACGCACCCATGGAAACGGTGTTCGTCGTCGACGGAAGTCCGGATGCCAGCTTCGCACGCCTTGAAGAGGGCCTCCGAGGCGTGTCCTTTCCCTCGCGACTCGTATTGCTCTCCCGCAATTTCGGCGCGTTCGCGGCAATTCGTTGTGGCCTGGCGGAGGCCAATGGGGATTTCATAGGTGTGATGGCGGCGGACCTCCAGGAACCGCCGTCCTTGATGCTCGACTTCTTCAAGGCGCTCTCTTCGAAACCGCTCGATGTCGTGTTCGGCCAACGTTTGGGAAGGCACGACCCTGGCCTCAGCAAGCTGGCGTCCAACTTGTTCTGGAAGACCTACCGGCGCCTGGTTCAGCCAGACGTTCCTGAGGGTGGTGTCGACGTGTTCGCGCTCACCGCGAGCTTCCGCGACCGTCTCGTGGCGCTCGGGGAGGCCAACAGCAGCCTGCTCGGCCTGTTGTTCTGGCTTGGTGGCCGCCGCGAATTCGTCGGGTACACACGCCTCGAACGGGAACACGGCAAGAGCGCATGGACCATAAAGAAGAAGGTGACCTACCTGCTCGACAGCGTCTTCGCTTTCTCCGACCTACCGGTACGGGTCCTTATGGGCGCCGGTCTCGTCGGTCTGGGCGTCGCGGTCCTGCTAGGGTTGGTCGTCATCGTGGCCCGGATCTTCGGAACGTACGAGGTGCCTGGCTACGCGGGCTCGATGCTGGCGATCCTCTTCTTCGGGGCGTTGAACACCTTCGGGATAGGTATCGTGGGCAACTATGCCTGGCGCGCCTATGAGAACACCAAGCAACGGCCTCTCAACGTGGTTTCCCTCCGCATCGACTTTCCTGGCAAGGACCTATGAATTTCTTCGTGCATGAAAAGGGGCTCTGCGAGTCCACCCGGATCGGCGAGGGAACCCGGATCTGGGCCTTCGCCCACGTGCTGCCGGGCGCCACCATTGGCGCAGGATGCAATATCTGCGACGGCGTATTCGTCGAGAACGACGTCACAGTTGGCGACAACGTCACCGTGAAATGCGGTGTGCAGCTTTGGGACGGCGTGACCCTGGAGAACAATGTGTTCGTCGGGCCCAATGCCACGTTCACGAACGATATCCGCCCCCGCAGCAAGGTCTACCCCGACCAATTCCTCCGGACCGTGGTGGAAGAAGGTGCTTCCATCGGCGCGAATGCCACCATTCTCCCGGGCATCAGGATCGGCCGCAATGCGATGATCGGCGCGGGTGCCGTCGTCACGCGCTCGGTACCGCCCAACGCTATCGTGGTCGGCAATCCCGCGAAGATCATCGGCTACGCTGGCACCGGCACTGTTTCCGCGCGTGACGACGAGCCTGCGCCTGCCCCCGAGAAGGGGATCCGTGCATCCATCGTGAAAGGCGTGCAGCTCCACACGTTTAACGCCATCGCCGACATGCGGGGGAGCCTTTCCGTCGGCGAATTCCAACGCGAGATTCCTTTCGAGCCGAAACGCTATTTTCTCGTTTACGATGTCCCGACCGCGGAGACACGAGGCGAGCATGCGCATCTTGCTTGCCATCAGTTCCTGATAGCCGTGAAGGGTTCCGTACATGTCGTGGCGGACGATGGGAAGCATCGGGAGCAGTTCGTCCTGGACCAGCCGAATATCGGCCTGTACCTGCCTCCGATGACATGGGGCATTCAGTACAAGTACTCAGAGGACGCCGTGCTGCTGGTATTCGCGTCCCACTACTATGATCCGTCCGATTACATTCGTGAATACGGCGTCTTCATCGAGCAAGTAAGCATGGGTAAAGCGTGAGACAAGGGTTATTGGAGCGCTTGCGCGTCGCAGTCGCGACGTCCAGCTTCCTGCGCTTCCTGATTTCGGGCGGAGTAAACACCGCCATGACTTATGCTCTGTACTTGGCACTCATCCAGGTCACAGGCTACAAGGCCGCCTACACGATAGCCTATGTCTCAGGCATCGTGCTGGCGTTCGTGATAAACCGCTTTTTCGTTTTTCAGGCTCACCGCGGCTGGCGATCGATGCTTCTTTTTCCTTTCGTTTATCTCGCGCAGTACGGGGTTAGCCTGGCGGTGGTGTGGGCCTGGGTGGAGCGGCTGCACTTCATGAAGGAACTTGCCCCGCTCGTCGCGATCATGATCACTATCCCGCTGACCTTCATCCTCTCGCGCTTTGTTTTTGGCCATCGGCGCGCGCCGACGGAAACGATCGGCCATTACTGACCTCCAACCCCGTTAGTGCCCGCGTCCGCCGCACGGTAGATTCGATAATTCGGATTGGTTGACGGCAGCTCCACGAAATGATCCCGAATGTATCGATCCATGATTGGGTGCGTGCGGCTGTAGCGCAACTCCTCCCGGTTGTCCAGCGGGAAGTCGAAGACAAGGACGAACCCAGGATCGGCCCGGCGCATGCGTTCGATCTCCGCCGCCTGGAATGCCGCGCCACGCGGGGTGGTTGCATAGATTTCCCACAGCGGCGAACGCCTTTCGAGTAAAGCATAAGCGCCGGGCCAATACGGGGTAGCGACGAAAGAGCGACCAGCCGGCGCATACCGCGCGGCCGTGTCGCAGAAGCGCTAAGTCGCCGGCAACGGTCGGCGGCACGAAAAGCCGCTGGCCCGAAACCTCGACAAGCGAGCACGCCTGGTCTTCGCCGGCGCAACCCATGCGAGGATGTGAAGTCAGCGTCGTCCAGCCCGTCGCCGCCAGCAGGATCGCGGTACCTAGCCACATCCAGATCACACGAAGGGAAGCGAGCCAGAGGAGGCACCCGAGGAGAGCCGGGAAAATTCCTTGGGCGAGATGGCCAATGTCCGCCCGCGAGAATGCGTAATGCGCGTACGGCACCGAGAGGCACACTGTAGCTGCCCAGGCCGGATCCATGCCCGTACCTCGTATTCGTTGCAAGGCCAGACGAGCCGCACCGAGTACGGGATAGAGCAGCACGCCGATAAAGCCCAGCCCTACGAGTCCCTCCCGAATGCCCACTCCAACAGGAAGGCTCGAGTAGGGTACGGTCCATGGCCAAGGAACGGGCAGCGTGAGATTCGTGGCCTTCAGTTCAAACAGGAAGAGAATACTTTCGCCGAATGCGCCGGAGAAACCGGGCACGAAAGCACACGCCGCCAGGATCGGGAGAAAGCCGGATGGCGAGCCAGGCGAAACCGAGCACGCTTCCGACGAGCGCGTAAACCCCATGGTTGCGACCGAAGCAGGCCACGACGCCGATAGTGAGGCCGACGATGAAATGCCGCCGCATCGTCGGCCGACGGAACCACCACAGGAAGACTGCGACGAGGAGCATGGACAATGCGATGTCGAACAGCTTGTGGCGAGGAAACATCCACAGGAACAGGACAACGGATGCAGGAAGCAGCACGCTCGGCCTACGCAGGCCCGAGCCCATCGCCAGCACCCAGACTCCGGCGGCGAGGCCGAACCATTGAAAAACTGCCACCCCCGCGCGGACATCCATGATCCCCTTCCCGCCCCAGATCGACATGATTCCGGCAGTCCAGTAATAGCGCCCTGGATCGTAGGCCATGAAATCACGGATAGGCACTTCGCCAAGGTGAACACGCTGTACTCCGTACCAGAGATATCCCTCGTCCCAGATATTGAGGCCGTAATGGGCTTCGAGCATCCATCCGATGGCGACGCAGCCGGCGGCCAGAATAAGGGCGATGGACAGAGTCGGCGCACGTTCGGACGTCATAGCATCATGCCGCCGCGCGGAACTTGAACATAGAATGCACTCGCTTCTTCAAACCCATGGCAGGTTTCTCGATCGAATGCCACGACAGATAGCCCAAAGTGAGGGAAATCGCGCCGGCCGTCACTGCGCACCAATATGGATGCCCAGGTCCGGTCGGGGACCTGTTCGAGATTCTACGCTATAGAATCACATGACTACGATAGTCCGCATCAACGCACCGTCGATAGTGGGTATTTCGCGCTCGACCTAAGAAACGAATTCGCGGCCCTACTCATGGCGGTCGTGTTCACGATCCCACTTACCTTACGCTCTCTCGCCTCGTCTTCGGGCACTGCCGCATCGGCTCAGACGCATTCCACCATCTGACGGCGGTTTGTCATTGCAGGTCGCATCTACCTTCGGCGACCTTGCAGTTGAGAATGGCCACCTGCAACCGCAGCGGACTGCCGGAACCCGCTGTAAGCAGATGCCGACGAACCGGCACTTGAACGACGCCCTCATGACGTTCCCGATATCCTGCCGGAAAGACCCGGGCGCCTATCATTGGACACATTGGCGTGGAGCCAGAGTCAGTGAAGCTGATATCCAACTCCATTCTCTCGACAGCTAGATCAAATCCGGACCAGTTTAACCGCTCTGATGCGGGAGTCGCCGGCACCACTTTCGTGCATGGTGGCATATATCTCACCCGCCTTTGCACCTTTCGGCTGGTCGAGAAGCATCGTGAAGATCTGGGGAGACGCAGTCAACTTGACGAGCTTTATCTGCGCACGGAGGAGCTTTCCGCG
This sequence comes from Luteibacter sp. SVR4-7G, assembly GCF_056755555.1. Lineage (NCBI taxonomy): Bacteria > Pseudomonadati > Pseudomonadota > Gammaproteobacteria > Lysobacterales > Rhodanobacteraceae > Luteibacter > Luteibacter sp. SVR4-7G. Next base: position 34,665 of record NZ_JBPGXO010000030.1, read on the forward strand.
TCGTCCAAGCCAGTTGACTTGCAAGCGCATGGTTCGTCCCTCACCGGCAGCGTCCGTGTAAGCCTCATACGCAATTACGCGTCCCGCTAACTCATGAGCTGGTAGCAGAACGGTCGCGAAAGTCTCTGTGTCGATACGTCTATCCTCATCGGCCCGCTGCGGCAAACCACGCCAGGCCCAGCCCGCCCAGCCGAGCTTCGTGCCGCCGAGTTCCCTTGCTCCAATGAGATCGACCGAAGAAGGCTCAACCAAAAGGTGCGCCGCCGAACGGGGGATTATGTAGAACGCGTCCGGTTCCGCGACACCATCGGCAAACGCGAGAGCGAAGTCGTACTCGGACAAGGAGCGTCGCCGGAGCGCACTTGAAGGGTCGAGACAAGGCGACGGCGAAAGATTGACCCAGCAATACACCTCTCCACTTGTCACGTCATTACCCTGCAAAGCGTCTCCCCCGAGGATCCAGTTTATCTGACCCTCCTGAAGCCCAAGGAGGATTCCATCCGTTCCTGCGGGACGCAGTGAAGTAAGGCCCCGACTTATCTTTCCAGACAGCCGCGAGGCCTCGACGTTATAAATGCCGCTATAGGTCTGCTTCGCAAGATGGAAAGCGCTCACTCCGAGTACGGCACATAACAGCAGATTGCGAGGGAACTTGGAGGGTAGCGATACGATCAACAGCGCGACGAAAGCACTGACGGGGAACATCCAACGAGCGTCGGACAGGCTTGGGCCCGGTAGGCTCGCGATCACGATAGTCGAGACTGCCATACCTAGTACGGCCAAGGACGCTAGCACGCCAGCACGATCTATTCCGCGCCGAACTGCGAACATGGTCCATGCCCATAACACCAATAGAACTGCCGCAAACACAATGCTAGCGATCAAACCAACACGGCTGCTTGTGTTATAGAAGCCCGTAAACCAAGGCAGGCCAATGTTTGTCCCAAAAAAAACATTGGCGAAGAACTGCCCGAATGCTTTGATGACCCCAGCGTCCAGCACAACGGGTTTGCCGGCAGTTCCCGTCATGACACCGCCCGTCGACAAGATACGCGTCGCGATGACAAAAAGAAGAAGTGGAAGTAGCCAAGCGAGCGTGCCCGCAACCTGCATCCGGATCCGCGTTCTATCGGATCGTCCTTTGCCCATAAACCCTATGGCTGCGACGGCGATGCCGAGCACAAAAAGCGGCCCAATATAGATTTCATAGACAAATAGTGTCGCAATGGACATTGCTACGAACGCGACTGCTCGCCCTTGGCGAAGTTCGGAGCCTTTCAGCACGGGCACAATAATCAGCGCCGTACTTAGAAACATTGCGAGCCCCAACGCTCCGATAATTCCGGACAAGTAATCGTAGTAAAACACCGTACCAAAACGCGAGATGACGATACACAACCCGACCGCCAATGCGGCGGGCCGCGACGCCGAGAATAGCCAACGCGCCAGACTATATGCGGCCGAGGAAGCCCAGAACATCGAAACCCAAGTTAGGAGTCCCGCGGCATAGCGAGGAACCCGTTCCCAGGCAATTACTGCCCAAACCGCATTAAAGATTAGCCTGGGCTTGTATTCGTTGATGCGGAGAAAAGTCTCTCCGATAGACTTGCTCGTCTTGGCGACGAAGGCGGGAAAGAGTTCGTCCCCGAAGTAGCCGGGCTGGTACGCGAGGAGCCCGAAGACAAGCGAAGTGACACCAAGAAGTAGCACTCGGCCGGGAAGCAGATGGCGATACACAACAGTCCCTCCGTTGATGAAAGATTGCACCGATCTAATATCGGCGCATCGCCGAAGGCTCGCTTATTGCTGTTGCGCCAGCGACGTTTCTTTGTCGTGCACCCGAGCGGAACGTTTCAGGCGATGCAGAGGGCGTTCCACGAAAAGAGCCATCAGTAGCGACACGACCAGCGTCACAATAAAAACGATAATAAAATACTTGAAGCCGCGGCCGTATCCGAAGACAACAAGGAAACATGCACCCACAGTAGTGTGGATAAGATAGAGGGGATAGGACATGTCTCCTAGCAAAGTATCGACCTTACTCGATTTGTACGCCGTGAGGGAAATGGTTACCCACGCGGAAAGAATGAGCGAGGCGTACATGCCATACGTCCACGGCCAAGGGTCCACGACGAGCCATAACCCCCCGTGGATCATCCAAACGAGGAAGCTGACGCGTGGCATAGCAAAACGCAACAACTGTTCCCGGTAATGGCAGATCAAACTACCCACCGCAAAGCTCATCAGGCATGGTAGGAAAAATACGTATCGCGCTGCGAACGTTGCGCTCGAGAACCCCATGTCGTAGGTCGCTATAACCGACAGGATCACTGCGAGCCATGCCGTTGCTCGCGAACGCGCCATTAATGGCATCAGGAAATACGCCCCTATCTCAACCGAGAGTGCGTTAGACACTGCGACGGGCAGACCATTGTGCGGAAACACAGGCAGGAGGGTCAGTGGGTTGACCCAGCCCGAACCCCTTGGCATGTACATCTCTGGATTGAGTTGCGTGGTATCGACACAGACGCTCGCTGCCCACTGGACGACCAAGATACCCGCCAATAGGGCGAGAAAGTAGGAGGGATAAATGCGCAAGAATCGGTTGAAGGCGAAGTCGCGAAGGCCCTTCGGCTCAAAGCCATACTTGTGCTTGATGACAAAAGTCATGAGATACCCACTAAGCACAAAGAACGCCCAGACGGCGTAAGCCGCATACCCCTGCACCATCCCGACCCATAAGTGTGAGGCAGCCACCAGTCCAGCGAGCAGCATGCGCCAACTCCCCACTCCAAGCAGCAAGGTGCTCCCCTGTGTCGAGTTTTTCATGGCTTTTCCAACGTGATGACGACTGAATTACTCTTGGTTACATCCAGACCATCCCGTCTTTCGATCATGACCCGTAGGCTTCCAGGACGGGCGTGAGCCTCCGCAGGAACCTTCGCGGTCACCAGGTTATGCGTGATGTTGCCCGATACGACGTCCTCACCGAAATGCACTTTTATTTCGGAGCCGCTAACGTCCTGATCGAGCCTGAACCAAGCCGCTGAACTTCCATCCGGCTGCGCGTTGAAATTTGCTCCCGCTTGCACGTGCTTTGGGCCATAGTCCTCTATGTGGAATCCGATACCCACATCAGATGAATTTACATCGGGAAGCTCGCACATCGTGCGTCCGCATCCCGCAAGTAGGAACGTCGCCATCAATCCAACTAGCCCTTTACGCATCATTGTGAGATGTCCTTCTCTTCGATGGAAACCGGGAGATCCTGTGAGAGCACGCGGAACACAGCGTCCGAGGAAAAGTGCTCGAGAACAAACTCCTGAGCTGCGCGCGAACGACGCAACCACTCGTCATCGTTAGCAAGTAGTTGCAACACGTGTTCCGCAAACTTGTCCGCCGCTGTGTCGGCAAAGATGAAATCCGCGGCGAGACCGAGTCCTTGCAACCCAGTTGGCGTGGTCACCAGGGGCAAGCCGTAACGCATTGCTTCGATGACCTTCCCTTTCACGCCGCCGCCAAAGCGCAGGGGTGCGACCGCTACGCGGGCGTGACGATACATAGCGCCCAACTCGTCATCAGGCACAAAACCGGTTACTCGTATGCCATCACCGGAAAGCGCCTTTACCTCGTCGGTCGGATTCGAGCCTGCGAGCACAAGCTGGATATCCGGATAGTGCGTCCGGATTAGTGGAAGGACTTCGCGGACGAACCAGATCGCGCCATCCACGTTCGGAGGATGACCAAATCCCCCGACAAACAGGATACCGCGGCGCGCCCCTAGCGCATCTTGAGCACTCTCGACAACGTCATCATAGGCATTCAATGGGACCGTCCTGATGGCAGGGGCAACGCCATTTGCTGCCGCCCATCCACGAACGTGTGCAGATTCCAGATCGGACGGATAGTAAATGGCGTCCATCTTTGTCCAGAGGGTCTCCTCCATGGTCCGGAAACGGTCCACTTCCTTCTGAATCTCAACATCCGGCTGCACGTTGGCCTGCTCGGCAAGCCTCAGGTGATGAATGTCGTGCCCGTAATACAATCGCTTCGCCCGACTACGAGCCGCGACAATGTCGATGAAGTTTACGCTGACATGTGGGCGGCTCAAAATAACAGCATCCAAGCTGCCTCCATGTTCCTCCATCCACTGCTCGAACTGGCCGAGGTACTCGCTCCCGTAGATGACTTCGATACCCGCGTCCTGCATAGGACGTGCATAAGCTGAGTCGTACCATAGATTCTCAGGCCAGAACTTGACTGAATAGCCGTGAGCGGCTAACAACATAACCAGCTGAAACATTGCTCGCGAACCGGCGTCCCGGTCGGGCTGCGGAATGTAGTGATCGATAACAAGGACAACCCTCCTCAGCTGGCTCCGGTCGCGAGCTAGGAATGGCCGGTCTGCATTGACCAGATGGTCGCGCTCCAGTACGTGTTTCCAACGCTCTCGGAACTTCTTCTGGTTCTCGACCTGGTAGGCTTTTATGCCTGTCGACGTATCGGTGCCATGAGAGACGCCTTCGAAATGGACGACGACCGACTTCGGCTCATATACGACCTTCAATCCGGCCGCGCGCACTTTGAAGGCGAGGTCCGTATCCTCGAAGTAAGCGGGAAGATACAACTCGTCGAATCCGCCAAAAGACTCGAACAATTCTCGTTCGATCATGATGGATGCTCCCGAGATGTAGTCGGTTTCGCGCGTGTAGTTGTAGACGCTGCGGGACGGGTCATCCAGACGCCCGTAGTTCCACGCACTGGCATCCTTCCAGACAATCCCACCAGCCTCCTGCTGACGTCCATCCGGATACACCAATTTAGAGCCGACCAACCCGCATTTCGGCCAGCGAACTGCCGTCTCGACCAGCGCATCCAGCCATCCGGCCGTCACCTGGGTGTCGTTATTTAGGAAGTAAACGTACCGGCCCTTCGCCTGCTTCGCTGCGTGGTTACACGAGCGCAGGAATCCCAAATTGGCGGGATTCTCGTAGTAACGCAGTCCGGGTACTTTGGCCAAATGCCCAATCTCCGGATCACCCGAAGCGTCCTCCGCAACGATGACTTCGACCGGCACCGAGGGTAGATGCATGTGGATGGATCTAACGCACGCGCCCGTGTGATCCAGGCGTCCATACGCCGGGATGATAATGCTTACCACCGGCTCTTCGACCCGCGCGAAGGATACACCCTCGAGGAGTTGGCGCGGATCGACGTCCGCCGCACTTATGAGATCCGGCGGCGGCGCAATGCTTCCCGAACGGCGCATGAGGAAGCGCTTCGCCGGACCTCGGATGAATCCAAGGGCGCGCGATCGAATCCACGGCCTTCCCCGGAGTGAAACCACCACACTGGCCCAATCGCGCCGCACGATTCTCATACCGAAACGCAGTGGACGGGTCAGGCGCCAGGATTGCGACCGCACAACCTGATCGAACTCGCTTCGAGTGGCGGCGAGCTGACGCTCGATATCACCAAGGCGACCGAGCGCCACTTGAAGGTCTTCCGCGGCCCGCGTCTCTCGCAACCGTGACGCGTCACGCTCAGCGATAGCTGCGGATAGTTCCGCTTGCAAAGAGCGCAGTGCCTGCATGTCGATGTCGTTCGAGGCAGACTGCTGGGGAGTTTGCCTGTCGCCGGGGGGCACACTATCAAGGGTCCGGCGCAGGCGCCGGAGTTCCTGCTCGAGCCCGTGCGCTCGCTCCCGGATCCGGTCAAGCTCTAGCTGAAGGGCTTCATTGGACTCCGACAGTTCCCGAATACGGGTCTCGGCGGATCCGATCTGGTCGTGCAGTTCGCCGGTCCGTGCCGAATCCGAGCTGACGGTCTGCTCGAGTACGGCCAGGTCGGCTGCCAGACGATCCGCACGTCGCTTCGCGAGTCCATAGTTCCGACGGAGATGGGTGAGCTCGACCAGATAGGCGCCGAGCATGGCGGACTGGACGTCGCCGTCGTCCTCGGCAAGCTGAACCAGCGCATCCAGTCGCTCGGTTGCGACCTGGACGAGTTCATCGAGCCCCTTCGCCCAACCTGCCACTTCCTCGTGGTCGCGAACGAGCTCTGCATAGCGTGACCGCAGCTCATTAAGTTCACGATCCAGGTCGCGCGCCCAGTCCGCTACCTTGCCGTGTTCCGCCAGGAGGTCATCGTGGTGCTGCCGCAGGTTTTCCAGATGATACGACAGTTCCCGGGATTCCGATCGGGTCGGCGACAACGGTCCTTCTGACTGGCTCGCAACGGAGACGGGAAGGCGCGCGGCACGAAACGTATCAAGCGACAACTCCGGTACACGGTTAGACACGGCAAACTGGAACTGTTGCTCCATCGCGAGATACCGCTCGATATCAGTATCAAGCAGCAGAAGTTCCGTGCCGCATTCCCGCATGGCGCCGGCGATGAACTGAGGCACCTCCGCATGACGTTCGTCGTAGGGGCGGGCAACGGAGACACAGCCGCCCACGACTTCAAGCAAGCCGCGAAACGCTATATATCCCAAGGGCAGCCCATGATCTGCTCGCCATTCGAGGTCAATGAAGCGGGGATCTCCGCCAGCGTCCTGCACAAGATTGTGTGGAACGAGGTCCACCGCATCGCCAGGCAACACCAGCTCTGCATTATAGGAAGAACGTCGCAGGATCTCGAGATCCATGCCGAGATGCATGGCCACGGCATCGAGCCAACGCCGTGTCCAGCTACCGACATCCTCGATCCGCCATCCATCCTGCAACAGCAGTTCGTGAAGGTCGGTCGTTATGGGGCGGCCGTGCACATAAGCCTCATCGCCAGGACGGCACTCGAACCCGGCATTCCTGCGCGAGGGGGCTTCCATCAGAAACCTACGGCGCACCCACGCGCCGCCCTCTCCGTGTTCGAAAGTCGCCTGTTTGGCAAAAAACGGTGCTCGTTCCGTCGAAAAGTGATAGGCCGAAACGTTCGTGTTCGCACGGCCGAAAGGCACCGCGTCAGCTGTGGTGTGCGCAACCACGAGAAACGAGTTACTGACATCTACCAGCAGGTTATTGTCCGCCGCCACATGCCAAGTTCGATCGATTGCGAAAAGCGGTGGCCGGCCGAGTTGCGGATCCTTCGTCATGGCGGCGGCGGCCAATGCGGCGCCTCCGTCAAACCCGGGCATGGCGTCGTCGCCGCGCGCGAGCAGTACCGAGGTCGGCAGCTTGTAGTCGGGGAACGGCAGCGCGAATGCCGCCGAGGTGAAGCCTGCATCGAGCACCATCGCTTCCAGCGCGGCCCGGCCGTACGTCCGGGCGCCACTTGCACCGTACAGATCGGCCACACCGAGCATCGGGCGGCCTAGGTGGTCTTCGGGTGCGCCGGCGAAGTACTTCAGGCCAAGCTGGTTCTCGATCGCCACCAACAGTACACCTCCCGGCTTCAGGAAACGCCTTGCGCACTGGAGCCAATGGGCCGCCGCGTCCGGTCTCTTCGCGAAACGTTCGGCGTATTCCAGCACGCCGATGAGCGTGACGACGTCGAACGTAGCCGAGGTTTCGAAGGCCTCGAGGTTGTCGACTACGACATTGACGCCGGGAAGGTCCTCACAACGCTTGGCCGCCACGCGGGCGCGGCGGGGAGACGGTTCGATCGCGGTGACCGATCGCGCGGCCTCGCCAAGGTAGCGCGTGATGGCTCCGCACCCTGCGCCGATCTCCAGCACATCGCCGCGCAACATCTCTTCGAGTGGACGAAGCAGGTTCGCGCGGCGCGAACTGAAATAATAGCGAGTAGGCCAATCGGTGATCTTGTCCGCCAACTCGGCGGACAGCACGGATCGATCGGAACACGCGGCCACCAGGCGGTAGAGGTTTTCCTCGACGGCTTCGCCATCGGAATACGCCCATTCGTGTACGGCATCCTTGCGCAGCCAGCACAAGGATTGCCCATCGTATCGATAGGCGGCGAGCGAGGCTGCTGAATCTGATGGTTTGCTCATAGGAATTCCAACCTGGCCCCCAGATCTGCGAGACCGACGAACGGAGCGTCAGGCTCCACGCAGAGGTGTATCGAATCGTAACGGCGGTCGTGCGGCACCGCCTCGCCGGTGCCGTCGCGGCTGGCGATGCCGACAGAAATGAAATAATCCCCTGGCGCACACTTCAGGCGAAACTGGCATATAGCGATGCCCGACCGTCCTGCTTCACCGGGCGGAAATGCCTCCTCCATGACGGCCATCTCCGTATTCGTTCCGTAGACGGTCAGACCTTCCTTGGTCTTGAGCGTGATACCGAGAATGGGCCTGACGATGTCCGTCTTGAAGCGGTAGCGGACATACAGCGCCAGTTCTCCACCTGACCGGATCACGGCGGGGAATGGTTCATCCCCCGAGAAGTAGACGAAGTCCATGATCTCTGCAGCACCGTCCCCCCAGCGATGTTCATACCGATTATAGGCGGGGCGGCTTTCGAACATTGGCTCGTGGCGCTCGCCGAAGATCGGGTCGAAGCGCCCAAGCTGGTCGTTGACGGGGGCATCTCCCGCGTGTTCGCCGTCGTGGGCGATCGGCGCCATGCGCTGCCGGCCGTAAAGCAGATCGAGGTACCGGTTGACCACTGGCCGTGGCTCACCGTCGTCTACCTTTTGGCCTTGGTCGATTAGAATGGCGCGATCGCAGTGTGTCACCACCTGCTCGGTGGAATGCGTGACGAGGAGGATCGACGTTCCCCGGTCGCGCAGCGTCTTGAGGCGTGCGAAGCACTTCGCCTGGAATCGGGCATCTCCGACGGCAAGCGCCTCATCAACGATGAGCACGTCGGGATCTATCTGCGCCTGCACGGCAAACGCGAGCCGGACCGTCATGCCACTGGAGTAGGTCTTGACCGGCTGGTGCACAAAATCACCAATGTCGGCGAAGGCCAGGATGTCGTCAAGGCGGGCGTCAACGTCGTCGCGCGACAGGCCCAGCAAGGACGCATTGAGGTAAACGTTCTCGATACCGGTGAACTCGGGGTTGAACCCCGAGCCGAGCTCCAGAAGCGCAGCGACCCGCCCGTCCACTGCGACCTCCCCCTCCGTGGGGGACACGGTGCCCGCGATGATCTGCAGCAGCGTCGACTTGCCAGAGCCGTTCCTGCCAATAAGCGCAACACATTCGCCGCGACGCACATGCAGTGATACCCCGTGCAGCGCCCAGAATTCACGGAAGAATCGCACCTCGTTCCCCGGAACCACGCGACGAAGCCCGGACGCCAGCATCTGCTTCAGCCGATCGGAGGGCTTTGCGTAGATTTCATAGCGCTTGCTGACGGCGCGGACGTCGATGACAACGTCGTCAGATGACATCGGCGAATCCTTTGCGCGTGGCGTTGAAAACCAGCCAGCCGAACCATGCAACGAGCAACGAAGCGACCATGTAGGCCATCGACGACGCTATATCCGGGAGCTGTCCCCAGAGGATCAGGCCACGCGATGCTTCCACCACATACGTAAGCGGGTTCAACGACAGCAGCCAGCGATACTCTTCAGGAAGGCTGCTTCGTGGATAGAAGATCGGGGCAAGGAAGACCAGGGAGGTGGTGAGGACCTGCATGATCTGCTGTGTGTCGCGGAAGTACACTCCGAGCGCCGAAAACAGCCACGTAACGCCTGCCACCATCGGAAGGAAGACCAGCAGCAACACGGGGAAGAGCACAGCGGTCGGTGCCACGGACGTGCCGGTGGCGAACAGGGCCACGACCAGGACGGCCGTACTGATCAGTGCGTGGAAGAGGCCGGTTCCCACGGTCACCCAGGATAGCGTTTCCAGCGGGAAAATTACCTTCTTCACGTAATTCGGATTGGCCGTGACAAGTACGGGCGCACGGTTCAGGCACTCGGAGAAGAAGTTGCTGATGATGAGGCCGATGAACAAGATGATCGCGAAGTTCACATGGCCCGACTCGGCCGCCGTCCAGCGCGACTTGAAGATATAGCCGAAGACGAACGAGTAAATCGCCAGCATGAGCAAAGGGTTGAGGAACGCCCAGAACATGCCACCCATTGAGCCCCGATAGCGGCCCGACACGTCACGTCGGCACAATTCCCAGATTAGCCGGGCATGCCGGCCTAATGAAACGTACGGCCCAAGCGGGTGCAGGGGGGTGCGCAGCGCAGCCGCCCTGACTGGAATACCCGTCATGCCAGGACAGACTCGAGTTCGTCGCGCAGGTCCGCGACGTCTTCCACGCCGACCGACAGCCGGATCAGGCCGTCCGAAATGCCCAGCTTCTTCCTCGTCGCCGGGGGGATCGAGGCATGGGTCATGATGCCCGGATGCTCAATGAGACTTTCGACGCCGCCGAGGGATTCGGCGAGCGCGAACAACTCGCACCGCTCCAACATCCGTCTCGCCCGCGTCTTGCCACCCTTGACTTCAACTGAAATGATGCCGCCAAAACCATCCATCTGCTTTCGCGCCAACGCATGTTGGGGATGGCTCCGCAGTCCAGGGTAGATCACCCGCTCGACCGCCTTGTGCTTCTCCAGCCACGTCGCCAGCGCCAGGGCGCTTTCGCAATGCTGGCGCATCCTCAGGTGCAGGGTCTTCAGTCCTCGCATCGCGAGGAAGGCGTCGAACGGGCCGGCAACCGCACCGATCGAGTTCTGCAGGAAACCCATCTGTTCGGCCAGGGCCTCGTTCGCCGCCACGACCACCCCACCAACGATGTCGGAGTGGCCATTGAGATACTTCGTTGCCGAATGAAGTACCAGGTCCGCCCCATATTCGATGGGGCGCTGCAGCATGGGAGAGCAGAACGTGTTGTCCACGACCAGGATCAGCCGGTGCTTTTTCGCAAAGGCAGATACTTTGGCCAGGTCGACGAGCTGGAGCATGGGATTGGTCGGGGTCTCTGCCCAGATCATCCTTGTGTTCGGCTTGAGCGCGGCCTTCAGGGCTGCGGGATCGTTGAGGTCGATGAAGTCGAACTCGAGTCCGGCAGTCCGTCGGCGGACCCGCTCGAACAATCGATACGTGCCGCCGTATAGATCATTCATGGCGATCACGTGGCTGCCCGCGTCAAGCAATTCGAGAGTCGTGGACGCCGCCGCCAGGCCCGACGCGAATGCAAATCCGGCCACGCCGCCTTCCAGGGACGCCACGCAGGCCTCGTAAGCCATGCGGGTCGGATTCTGCGTCCGCGAATATTCGAACCCCTGGTGTTTACCTGGGCTTGCCTGGACGTATGTCGACGTTGCGTAGATTGGCGTCATGATTGCCCCGGTCGAAGGATCCGGGGTCTGGCCCGCATGGATCGCGCGGGTGCCAAGTCCGTGTGCGGAACGAGCGTTCTTTGCGTAAGCTTTTGTCTTCACTGGACTTTATCTCTCGGATTCATGAGCCATTCAAACGCGCCTCCTTGCAAACAGCGGTACATATTACACTTGGCGCCCTATACGCTGCGGACTACGAGACCTCGGGGGCAGGCTGTACTTACCTGAGCTTCGGAAACGCGGCTGACGGCGGTTCTCATCGGCCGCGGCGCACAATATGGATGACCAGAGGTTCTATGAAAACACTGTTGGTGACGGGCGGTGCCGGCTTTATCGGTGCCAATTTCGTACTCCAGGCCATCGCCGACGGATTACGGGTGGTGAATCTCGACAAACTCACCTATGCCGGCAATCTCGGCACGCTTTCGTCGATCGAAGGTAACGGCCGGCACGTGTTCGTCCAGGGGGATATCGGCGACCGCGAGCTGATTCGGCGGCTTCTCGCCGAGCACCGGCCCGATGCCATCGTGAACTTCGCCGCGGAATCGCACGTCGACCGGTCCATCGACGGGCCCGCCGCGTTCGTCGAGACCAACGTCGTCGGCACGCTGGGGCTCCTTGAGGAAGCGCGTGACTTCTGGCGGTCGCTGGAGGGCGCGGCGAGAGACGCATTCCGCTTCCTGCATGTCTCCACCGACGAGGTCTACGGATCGCTGGGAGCGGAAGGGAAATTCACCGAGACGACTCCCTATGCGCCGAATTCTCCCTACTCCGCCAGCAAGGCCGCGTCGGATCATCTGGTCCGCGCCTTCCACCATACTTACGGACTGCCAGTCCTGACCACGAACTGTTCGAACAATTACGGGCCGTTCCAGTTTCCCGAGAAGCTCATCCCGCTGACCATCCAGAAAGCGCTGAAGGGCGAGTCCCTTCCTGTCTATGGCGACGGCAAGAACGTCCGCGACTGGCTGTTCGTACTCGACCACTGCTCGGCCATCCGCCGCGTCCTCGACCGTGGCCGGGTGGGCGAAACCTATAACGTCGGCGGCAACGCAGAGCAGGAAAACATTCACGTCGTCAAGACGATCTGCCGCATCCTCGATCAGCGCCAACCCCTTGCCAACGGCCAGCTTCGCGAATCCTTGATCACGTTCGTGCGCGACCGCCCGGGACATGATCGGCGGTACGCGATCGACGCCAGCAAACTCAAGAACGAACTGGGCTGGTCTCCGACCGAAACCTTCGAATCCGGCATCGAGGCGACGGTGAACTGGTACCTCGACAACCAGCCATGGGTCACCTCGATCCTGGACGGCAGCTATCGCATGGAGCGTCTGGGCGTATGACCACGAAGGGCATCATCCTCGCCGGCGGCTCCGGCACGCGGCTCTATCCGATTACCCAGGCCGTCAGCAAGCAGCTGCTGCCTGTGTACGACAAGCCGATGATCTACTACCCGCTGGCGACCCTCATGCTCGCGGGGATCCGCGACGTCCTGATCATCAATACCCCACATGAGCAGGCCCTCTTCCAGCGTCTGCTCGGTGACGGCTCGCAGTGGGGTATCGACATCTCCTATGCCGTTCAACCATCTCCCGACGGGCTGGCCCAGGCCTTTCTGATCGGCCGGGAATTCATAGCGGGGCAGCCCAGCTGCCTTGTTCTCGGCGACAACATCTTCTATGGCGAAGGCCTGACCGAGCGTCTGCAACGGGCCGCGAGCCGGCCGGAAGGCGCCACGGTCTTCGGGTATTGGGTGCGTGACCCGGAGCGCTACGGCGTAGCCGAATTTGACGGCCAAGGGCGCGTCATCGGACTCGAGGAAAAGCCGGCCAGGCCCAAGTCAAACTATGCGGTCACCGGGCTGTATTTCTACGATGGCCGTGCCTGCGATTTCGCCGCCGGACTCAAGCCGTCGCCTCGTGGCGAACTGGAGATCACCGATCTCAACCGGTGCTACCTGGACGACGGCTCGTTGATGCTGGAGCAACTCGGCCGCGGCTTCGCGTGGCTGGACACGGGCACCCACGCGTCGCTCATGGAAGCAGGCAACTATATCGAAACGATCGAAAACCGGCAGGGCCTCAAGGTCTGTTGCCCGGAGGAAATCGCTTTCTATAACCAGTGGATCGGTGCCGAGCAGGTGCTCGCCCTGGCGAAACCTCTGGCGAAGACGGGGTATGGCGAATACCTCCAGAACCTGGTCGGACACGGTCTCGTTAAATGAAGTGCATCCAGACGCCCCTTCCTGGCGTATATGTGATCGAACCTAAGATCTTCGGCGACTCGCGCGGATTCTTCTACGAGAGTTACAACGAAAAGGACTTCCGCGAGCACGGTATCGACCGTCGATTCGTGCAATCGAATGTGTCCCGTTCGTCCCGCGGCGTGCTGCGCGGGTTGCACTACCAATGGCCGCGACCGCAAGGCAAGCTCGTCAGCGTGCTGGAGGGCGAAGTGTACGATGTTGCCGTGGATATCCGCCGCGGCTCGCCCACCTTCGGACAATGGGCGGCCGCCATGCTGACCGCCGAGAACCATCGGCATTTCTGGATCCCCGAAGGATTCGCACACGGTTTTTGCGTCGTCTCTGACTACGCTACCTTCTCCTACCAGTGCACCGAACTGTACGACGCGGCCGCGGATGCAGGCATAGCCTGGAACGACCCCGCCCTCGCCATCGACTGGCCGGTAATCGACCCGGTGCTGTCGGAAAAGGACAAGAAAGCCCCGATCCTGGCAGAGGTTGCTCCCGAACGCCTGCCGGAGTACCGCTCGTGAGATTCCTGCTCCTGGGCGCAACGGGGCAACTCGGCCAGACCTTCCTCATGGAAGGCGGTCTGGCGCGCCGTGGCGCCGTCGTCGCGGTCAGCCGCGACGGCCAACTGGCCGACGGCAGCCCATGCGTCGCCACCGACCTGGCCCGTCCTGAAGCTCTTGCAGTGCTGCTCGATGCCGAGAGACCCGACGTCATCATCAATGCCGCCGCCTACACGGCCGTCGACAAGGCCGAGGAGGACGCGGCAACAGCTGAGCGGGTGAACGCCGATGCGGTCGCCTCGCTGGGAAGCTGGGCGGTAAGACATGGGGCATTGATCGTGCACTATTCGACCGACTACGTCTTCGACGGTACGGCCAATACACCGTACCCAGAGAGCGCCCCGACCTCTCCGGCCGGTGCCTATGGCCGCAGCAAGCTGGCGGGCGAGATCGCATTGCGCGCGACTGGCGCGCTCCACTTCATCTTCCGTACCGCCTGGGTGTACTCCCCGGTAGGCCACAATTTCCTCCGCACCATGTTGAGACTTGGCGCAGAACGAGACGAATTACGTGTCGTCGCCGATCAGCGCGGCACCCCGACGAGCACCGCACTCATCGTTGCCGGCACGCTTGCCGCCATCGATGCCTGGAGCGCCGGCGGGCCCGCCGAGCGCCAGCAACTGCCGGGTACGTATCATCTAACGGCTGGCGGCGAGACGACGTGGCACGGTTTCGCGGAATATCTGCTGCGAGGAGCCGTTGCCCGGAGACTGCTGCCCCGCCTGCCCAAGATCACGCCTATTGCCACGGCGGACTTTCCAACGCCAGCCCGGCGCCCGGAATATTCCGTACTCGCCACCGACCGCTTCGCCCAGTCGTTCCATTTCGATATCCCGGCGTGGCAATCCGGCGTAGACGACGTATTGACCACCCTATCGGAACACGCGGAATAATGGCCATGCTCATTCCCCTCATCCTCAGCGGCGGCAGTGGTACGCGCTTGTGGCCGGTTTCCCGCCGCAACCTGCCCAAGCAGTTCCTCACGCTCACCGGCAACGAAACGTTGTTCCAGCAGACCGTCCGCCGCGTCGCGAAGCTGCCCGACACTGGCGCCCCCATCGTGGTTGCCAGCGATGACCATCGCTTCCTCGCCGCTGAGCAGTTGCAGGAACTGGGCGTCGAGGGCGCCAGCATTTTGCTGGAGCCTGTGGCGAGAAATACCGCGCCAGCGATCGCCGTAGGCGCCCTCAGAGCGATCGAGAAGGCGCCGGACGCCCTCATCCTCGTCTTGCCTGCCGATCACTTGATCGGCGATGACGCGTCTTTTTCGGAAGCCGTGGCCAAGGCGCGACCGCTTGCCGAACAGGGTTGGTTGGCAACCTTCGGTATCCGCCCGAACCGTCCGGAAACAGGTTTCGGCTACATCCATCGGGGAGAAGCCATCGGCCAGCAGGGTTACCGCGTCGACCAGTTTGTTGAAAAGCCACCCCTGGATATCGCGGAAGGCTACGTGGCAAGCGGCAAGTACGATTGGAACTCCGGCATGTTCCTTTTCCGGGCATCCAGATATCTCGAGGAACTTGCTCAGCACGCCCCGGCGATGATGGAGGCCGCCCGCAATGCGTACGAGCGCGCCAACGTTGACTTGGACTTCGTCCGGCTGGCCCCCGATGCGTTCGCCGCCTCTCCCAGCAATTCCATCGACTATGCGGTCATGGAGAAGACCGCCCGGGCCGCCGTTGTCCCAGTGAGCTGCGACTGGAGTGACATCGGGTCCTGGGACGCCCTCTGGATGGCGGCCAGCAAGGATGCCGACGGCAATCACAAGGAAGGCGATGTGATTGCCATCGACACGCGCGGCTCGCTGATCCGCTCGCACGACAGGCACCTCGTGGCGACGGTGGGACTCGACGACGTCGTCATCGTCACGACGCCCGACGCCACGCTGGTCGCAAGGCGCGATGCCTCCCAGGAAGTGAAGCGGGTCGTGGAGGAATTGAAGTCCGCCGGACGCACCGAACACGATCTCCACCGTGTCGTTCGCCGGCCGTGGGGCATGTACGACTCCCTCGAGAGTGGCGACCGGTTCCAGGTGAAGCGCATCGTGGTCAAGCCAGGCGCGGCCCTCAGCTTGCAGATGCACCATCACCGGGCTGAACACTGGATCGTGGTCAAGGGCGTCGCCGAAGTGACATGCGACGACAAGGTGTTCCTGCTGGCCGAAAACCAGAGTACCTACCTGCCGCTGGGGAGCAGGCATCGTCTACGCAACCCAGGCAAGGTGCCCGTCGAGCTGATCGAAGTCCAGTCGGGCAGCTATCTCGGTGAGGACGACATCGTCAGATTCGACGATGTCTACGGACGCGCTGGAACTGTGGGATAGAGCCGTCGCCCGGCAGGAGCCTCGGCGGAGGTTCCTGCCGGGCCGGCCGCCCGGCTTTAGCCAGGAGCAACGGGCTCCTGAACATGTCAGCCTTTGATGAGATGCGCGATCTCGTCGGTCTTCGCGTTCATGAGCGCAATGTCGCCCTGTGACTCCACGTTCAGACGAAGCAACGGCTCGGTGTTCGAAGAGCGCAGATTGAAGCGCCACGAACCGAAATCGGCGCTGACGCCGTCGACACGCTCCAATGAAGGCGCGTCCTTCTCATAGTATGCAAGTACGCGTGCAACTGACGACTTGGCGTCATCCACGACGAAGTTGATCTCCCCGCTGCAGGGGTACGCAGCTACGCGCTCGGCAAGCATATCTGCGAGGCTCGTGCCGGTGCGGGAAACCCGTTCGGCGATCAGCAACCATGGGATCATTCCCGAGTCGCAGTATGCAAAGTCGCGGAAGTAGTGATGCGCGCTCATTTCGCCGCCGTAGACCGCATCCTCAGCCCGCATGCGCTCCTTGATGAATGCATGGCCCGTCTTGCTTTCGATGGCGATGCCCCCCGCGCTTTTCACCATGGCAATCGTGTTCCACGTAAGCCGCGGGTCGTGGATGATTTTTGCGCCCGGATGCTTCTCCAGCAGCTGTGCCGCCAAAAGCCCCACGACATAATAGCCCTCTATGAACTCCCCATGCGCGTCGAAGAAGAAACAGCGATCGAAATCGCCATCCCAGGCGATGCCGAAATCGGCACCGTGCGCACGCACCGCCTCGGCGGTCGCGGAACGGTTTTCGGGCAGGAGAGGATTCGGTATACCGTTAGGAAAGCTTCCGTCGGGCTCATGGTTTACCCGCACGAACTGTAACGGAAGATGGGATTCGAGCAGGTCGATAACCTGCCCCGCTCCGCCATTGCCCGCATTCACCACGACCTTCAGCGGACGCAGTACCGACGGATCGATGTATCCGAGGAGGTGCCGGATGTAAGCACTCTTGTCGTGATCGTGCACCACGCCACCGCGCGTAGCCGCCGGTTCACCGAATGCGTTCTCCTCAACCATTTTTTCGATGTCGCGCAAACCCGTATCGCCGCTGATCGGCCGCGAGCCCTCGCGCACCAGTTTCATACCATTGTAGTCGATGGGGTTATGGCTGGCGGTCACCATGATCCCGCCGGCGAGTTGCCGGTGGAAGGTCTGGAAGTAGACTTCTTCCGTGCCACACAGTCCAATGTCCACCACATCGCGACCTTCGTCGTTGAGCCCGCGGACGGTGGCCCCGGCAAGCGCGGGACTGTCATGCCGGATATCGTAACCGACAGCGACGACCCCCTCCCCGACCGTCCGCGCAAAGGCGCGGCCAAGTCGGTACGCGATCTCTTCGTTCAGTTCGTCCGGCACGCGGCCGCGAATGTCGTAGGCTTTGAAACACTTCATGAGAATGGCTCCAGCGAGTCAGCAGTCCATTCTCACCGGACAAGGGCCATCCCTCAAGGCTGGGCCGCATTCCCGAGGTCACCGCGCAGCGAATGGAATGCCGGGTGGCCCTCCCGGGACAGGAACGTGCGCGATTCCATAGAAGATACGCCGCTGACCTGCAAGGCGCGGCGATAACGCCCTTCATCGCCAGCATTCCAGTAAACAAGACGAAATTCGGTAATGCCGTCTTTCTTGAGCAGTTCGATCGTGCGAGGTTCGATGTCCACGCTGTAACGCACGCGATTCCCGGTAAGGAAGGCGAACGAGGTAAAGAACCCCCACTCGGGAAACAGAAAAGCGACGTGCCCGGGCGCACCGCGTGCTTCGATGGCCAACGTCGTAAGCGCGTCGCTGCTGTGACCGCGGCCGCCCGTCCTGACCAGCCACTCGTGGAAGCGAACCTGCTGGACGACGTTTCCGCTCACCACCGCAAGGGCCAATGCCATGAGCGCAGCTGTCCGGAGACGACGGGCGGGCGAGTGGCGTACCTGGACGAGCTGCGCCAGCAGAAGCGAGGGCAACAGGTAGACGAAAGGGAGGAGAACGCTGAAATGGTGCGCCCAGAGCCGGTGACCGAACAAGAACGCCACGGCGAGGAAAGAGAGCGGCATCAACGCAGGGAGACTGGTTGCCGCGCCTGGCTGGCGCCTTGCCCACTGGACGGCGCCGGTCGCGACCAGGCCCAGGACCGCGACGACGAGCCACCAGATCTTCATGGCGCCCCACCCGCCAGGAAGGCTCTGACCGAAGATCATGGCTTCATTGGCGACGTCGCTGGTCGCCAGCCCAACCATGCTCCACGCGTACCGGAGATTGTCTCCCGAGGCACCACCTGCGTCGAACGGCTTGAGCTGCCCCAGCCCTCCTCGCACGAATTCGAGCGTCGGACCAAGACCGTGCTTCTTCGCCAGCAGCGAGACGAACCCCAGGAGGAACGGCGAAACGCCGAGTGCGGCGCCAGCCACCCAGCGTCCCCAATCCCGTCGCGGGATCCAGCAGGCAACGATGATGGCCATCGCCGGCGCAAAGAAGGCGAGGACGAAGTAGCCGTAGCTGGCAAGGCCGAAAAAAACACCAGACCAGAATGCCCGACGGTGGACGATCCGCGAACCCGCCTCGGCCGGCAGCGCCAACAGCATGGAGACGACGAGCCAGGCGGCGCCTCCCAGCACGATGTAGAACTGGGTGCGGAAGGACGCGGTGAAGGCAAGTTCGGTCGCCAGCCCCAGCCCCGCAACCAGGGCCAGTCCGTGCGACCGGGTGAGACGCCTGGTCAAGTGATAGAACGCGGCGAGCAGGATCAGGCCGAAAACGGCCTGTTCCAGCCGCAATGAGGTGACGCTGAAGCCCGCGATGGCGAAGAACGGCAGGCCCAGGTAGGCGTTCTGCATGCCGTGGTAGAAACTGCCGAGGATCGGAAAGATCTTCGAGGGGATTCCCGCGCCGGGATTATGCCCGCGATGCAGCCATTGCGCGGCCAGGAAGTCGGGGTTAGCGGCGTCCATGTAGATCCCTGGCAGGTCGGCATGGGCCAGGACCAGGCACAGGAATGCCAACAACGGAACCGCCCAGCCCAGCCGTGCCGGCCACGCTTTCTTCCAATGA